>DIRN01000075.1 GCA_002426645.1 Firmicutes bacterium UBA5435
ATAAGGTAGGAGCACCTACTCTTTGTGGTATTTCATACCCATAATATATGCAATCTATAGACTATCTATCAAGTGTTCTTTTTTTGTATCTCAATTTTTTCATGCACGCTTCAACCATGGAATACAGTAGACAAATTCATGAATTTATGATATCATAATTTATAGAATTATGCAGGATTACCTCTTAAGGGTAACCTTGAAAATAGTTTTTATATTATTCTTGCGCTCGTTTGAAGCATTATACTATGATTTCTTCAGTATAATTGGTAGTTGCTCTTTGTCCTCGAAATCCTTCTGAAATCATTATTTATCTTTGCTTTAAGATAAACAGAAAGAAAAGATAATGTGTTTTTCGTCGAAGCCGTCGCTTTTTAATATAATTTTGGTTACTCCACGATTTATAGAGTCTTTTTTATTCTACTCCTTCAACTTTTTTATAACAAATCAATATATTTTCACGCTTACAGGGATAAAATTATATTAGTAAAAGTGTTATTCTACACTTATACTAAATATTACGAAAGTCGAGGAAATAACAACTATGAGAAACTATATACTCAGCTGTTGCTCTACTGCTGATTTAACCGAAGAGCACTTCCAAAAGAGAGATATCAATTTTGTTTGCTTTCACTACTCATTAGATGGGATACAGTATGATGACGATTTGGGAAAGTCTATGCCGTTCGATGATTTTTATAAAGCAATGAGCGATGGTGCTGAAACAAAAACATCTCAAGTGAATGTAGATGAATTTATCACATACTTTACACCATTTTTGGAAAAAGGCTTAGACATTCTACATGTGTGCCTGTCTAGCGGTATTTCCAGCGTATATAATTCCGCGAATATAGCAAGAACCCAATTGCTTGAAAAGTATCCTGATAGGAAAATCTACATCGTAGATTCTTTAGGAGCATCCTCTGGATACGGTCTTTTAATGGATAAACTTGCTGATCTGCGTGACAATGGCATGGATATTGACAAACTATATGTTTGGGCAAATGACCATAAGCTTGAGTTAAACCATTGGTTTTTCTCCACAGACCTAACCTTCTATGTCAAAGGTGGCCGCATTTCCAAAGCGTCTGGCTGGTTTGGCACCATATTAAATATTTGTCCCCTACTCAACATGAATAATCGCGGGCAGCTGATTCCGCGATTTAAGATAAGGGGCAAAAAGCTAGTCGTTAAAAAGATTGTAAATAAAATGGAAGAGTATGCACAAGGCGGTACTAATTATAACGGTAAGTGTTACATCTCAAACTCAGCATGCTATGAGGAGGCGCAGGCTGTCGCCGCACTTGTTGAAGCACGATTCCCGAAACTAAATGGAAACGTGAAAATCTATAGTGTTGGTACTACCATAGGAAGTCATACTGGTCCTGGCACTGTAGCTCTTTTTTTCTGGGGGAGAAAAAGGGATGATTAAAAGTGAGAAAATTGCCGAAGTTATTCTTATTATTACAGTGCCGCTGGTTATGGTACTTTTGCTATTAATCATTCTCTTCTTTTGGCAAGACACAATATTTACAGGTCTCATAGAACTACATATATCCATCGTGTTGCTGATGTTAGTGCCTCTAGCCGTTTATCCGCTTGCATCGGTTATCCCAATGTACAAGGATAAAGAACGTGAAGGTCAACGAGATGTAGCCTTTATACTAAGTCTTGTTGGATATATCGCTGCTATTGTCTACGGGTTTATTGGTAATGTAACTCGTGGCTTACTCCTCATTTATCTATCCTACTTTTTTTCCGCGGTTATTTTAGTTGTCTTTAACAAGAGCATTATGTTACGTGCCAGCGGTCATGCCTGTAGCATTATAGGACCAATGATTTTAATGGTCTATTTCATTGGTTGGAGATGCGTTTTCCCTTGTGTAATACTGTTTACTTTGATTACATGGGCAACGCTCAAAGAAATTATTATAGGCTGTGGCTCTGCCACAATTGCATTTGCCACAAGCCTGATGCTAACCTGGCCTATTTTACCTTTAAAGCGAAGGAACAAATATCTCGCCAAAGCAACTCTTTTAAAACAGCTCTGAAGAGTAAAAGTGCCTATATTGCACGTGAACGATGTATATGCTATAATAAGAAATGTTGATAACCCTACACAAGAGGGGTGCTTGGAATGTTCCATCGAAGTGAAGACATTCTCGATCTTTCTATATCAGCTGGGGAAATCATTCTTACAAGTGGTGGTGAAATCTCCCGCGTTGAAAATACCATAGAACGTATAGCCAAAGCCTACGGCGCTATACGCGTTGATGCATTCGCTACCCCTTTAGGTATCTTTGTTACAGTCCAAGATAGTGAAGGTGTCTGTAGCACTCAAGTTAGACGTATCCGAAAGTCGAGTAACGATCTTGACAGATTAGATAGGGTAAATTCCCTTTCTCGGGAGATCCATAGATGCCAGATACCTATGGAGGATGCAAAAAAAGAGATAACTGAGATACAGGAAACTCAGAAGAAAGTAGGCCCTAAAAACTTTATAGCATCAGGAATCATTGGAACAAGCTTCGCATATATCTTTGGAGGTGCATTGGCTGAATCTATAGCTGGATTCTTCGCTGGACTCTTAGTCTTTCTCGCCATAGAGTTTATGGCGAGAATGGAAGGAAACGTTTTTTTCGTAACTAGTTTTGGAGGATTTGTAGCAGGACTTTGCGGGGTCATCTCTAAAGTCATATTTCCAGCTATGATCGTTGATAAAGTGATTATAGGCTCTATAATGGTCCTTGTGCCTGGCATGGCTATTGCAGGCGCTATACGCGATTTAATGGCAGGAGATCTATTATCAGGGGTAACTAGAACTATGGAGGCCTTTTTAACAGCTGTAGCTGTAGCTGTAGGTGTTGCCCTTGCTTTAGGAATATCCTTTAGGTTCCTGGGAGCCTAAAGAGAAGGAGACCGTATGAAAAATGGAGCTACAGACCATAGCATTACACTTTGTTGCCGCATTAGCAGCATCATATTCATTTGCTTTACTCTTTAACTCCCCTAAGCAACAGCGTTTCTTTGGAGGTCTTACAGGAGCTATAGGGTGGGTCATATATCGTTTTGCTCTTCATTCTGGGTCGAGTAGACTTTTTTCTACATTTATAGCTGCTGTAGCAGTTGGCATCATCTCTGAGGTATCAGGACGTATTAGAAAAGCTCCAGTTACTATCTTCCTTCTCCCTGGAATAATCCCTCTAGTACCAGGGGCCGATGCCTACCTAGCAATGCTTGCATTCTCCCATGGTGACTGGGCTTCAGGACTAGATATAACAGTGAAGACGCTCTTCCTAGCAGGGGCTATAGCTGGAGGCACTATACTTACTGGTTCCTTTACTAAATTCTATCGTAGAACCCAGACTTAAAGTGATTATTCCAGTACATTATCTAAAAACTCAAATTTGTATTATTTCATGACTTATAACAAAGAACATGGCACCTGCAGCAAAGGCCAAAACAACGGGAAGGAGCTGTTGTGCTATTTGAACTACACCAGCACCTATAGCTCCTCCAATAGGTTCCACAAGGCCTATAAAGAGAGCAATAAAAAATGCCTTCCAACTGGAAATCCTTCAGAAAAATTATGAATAGTAATAGCTAAAGCAAAGAGCCATATTTTTCTAAGGTTATTATGGTTTAAACTTGGACTTTGGAGTAGATTAGTATCCGGGAAGAATTTATCAGCCATATCTAGAAAAAAAGCACCTATAAGTATTCCAACTAATGTTATGGTTGCACCTTTAGCTCCACCGCCTCCATATTCAATAGATAGAATTATAAAGCTAAAGTATGTAGCTGCTAACAGCAAAACCTAGTAAATTATTTGAAAGTTTTTCAGAGATCCTACGTGTGAAAAATATTGGTAGAGCACCTACCCCAGTATCAAGTCCTGTAATAAGACTCGCTACTATTCCCATAATAACCAGGTTGTAGTTAGATATATTCTCCAGGAACCCTTTCCACCTCCATTCAATTTGTACATAGAAGACTTTTCTCTCATAATATTCATATTATCAAGAAGAAGTGAAAGCTTGCACTTTACAAATTCCTCTCTCATACTATAGTAAAGACATTGAATACGCTATCTGTCTAAAAGGTATAAGATAAAGAGGAGTGAGATGAGTTGCAGAGAAGAGGAAGTAAAGAAAAATGGGTTGTTTCATGGAGTGGTGGAAAGGATTGTACTGTTGCCCTATATAGAGGCTTACGCCAAGGATTAAATATATCTCATCTCTTAACTGTCGTAAGAAGGGATGGAAGGTCTACACAGCATAGGATCCCTTGGTCTGTCTTGGAAGCGCAGGCATCATCACTAGATCTTCGCCTTGCTGGAGCCAAATTACAATTACCCTCATATCGTTCATATCAAGCCAGTGCATTTCAAGGGCTCCAAAGATTAAAACAAGAAGAAAAGATAACTGGATGCATATTTGGAGATATAAATGCAGAATGGCGTCGTAGCACAAATGAAAGCATGTGCGAGAAGTTAGGCATAAAGGCCCATCATCCTCTCTGGGGGAATAATGAAGAAGAGATCGTGGAAGAATTTATAAACCAAGGCTTTGGCGCCATGATCATAGCAGTCAACTCTAGGTTCATGGGAGAAGAGTGGCTTGGAAAATCTTTAAATAAAGAGACTTTGAATCTCTTAAAGAAAGCGGGGCTTAACCCCTCTGGCGAGGGTGGACAGTTCCATACAATTGTAACAGGAGGACCTTTATTTAAGAATAAATTTCGTCTTACTAAGAGAGTAGTAAATTCCTCATTATTAGTAAAACACTTAGATCTAAGATATATAACTATGGAGTAAAAACATGAAGGGAGTAACGTTATAGACTCTAACGCTACTCCCCCCTTTAAGAGACAACACTCGGGATCTATTGTTCCTTCCGTTCAGACCTAGACTTCAGTAAACCGTATTCTATACTATCGACTAATGCTCTCCAACTAGCTTCTATTATATTTGTAGAGACACCAATAGTATCCCAGGTATCCTTATCATCCTTACTCTCTATAAGCACTCTTGTCTTTGCAGCAGTCCCCTTCTTACCATCAAGGATCCGCACCTTGTAATCTGAGAGTTTTATCAGGTCGATCTCGGGATAAACCTCTTCTAAAGCCTTTCTAAGGGCATTATCAAGAGCATTTACAGGGCCATCGCCTTCTGCTGCCGTATGGATAATACGATCGTCTACCTTTATCTTTATAGTAGCTTCAGCTATAGGTTCACCATTATCCTCTTTCTTTTCCACAATAAGACGGAACCCCAACAATTCAAAGAGTTGTTCGTGAAGGCCTAGGCACTTCTTTAAAAGAAGCTCAAAAGAACCTTCTGCGCCTTCAAAGTGGTATCCCTCATGTTCTAATTCTTTTATTGTTTCTATTATTCTTCTAGTCTCTAGTGAATCCTTCTCTAATTTTAGGTTATACTCTGCAGCTTTATAAAGGATATTACTTATACCAGAGAGCTCTGATACCAGTACCTTCCGTCTATTCCCTACGAGTTCAGGTTTAATATGTTCATATGTCTCAGGATTCTTCATTAAAGCACTTACGTGAATACCGCCTTTATGAGCAAATACGCTTCCACCTACAAAGGGCTGTCTAGAATAAGGGCGTAGGTTAGCTGTTTCGCTAACAAACCTAGATAATTCGGTGAGGGTTTGTAATGCCTCATCTGAGACACATTTTATCCCCATCTTTAACTGGAGGTTCGGTATAATAGCGCAAAGATCAGCATTTCCACACCTTTCACCATAACCATTGATAGTCCCATGTACTTGTGTTATACCAAGTTTTACAGCGAGAAGACTATTGGCTACTGCCACACCGCAATCATTATGAGCATGTATTCCAAGGGGTGTCTTAATCTCTTTAAAGACATCTTCTATTATCCTAATTATCTCAGTAGGTAAAACCCCACCATTTGTATCACAGAGAACTATATAATCTGCACCTGCCTTCTCAGCAGCGCGAAGGGTTTCTATAGCATATTCTGGATTCCCTTTATAGCCATCGAAAAAGTGCTCTGCATCGAATATAACCTCTATCCCCTGGGATTTCAGATATGATACCGTATCAAAGACCATCTTTAAATTCTCTTCTAAAGTGGTCTTTAAAGCATTTATCACATGAAAGTCCCATGTCTTTCCGAATATAGCTGCGGTTTTAACTCCAGATTCTAGAATAGCCTTTATATTCAGATCATCTTCTACCCCTATATTAGCTCTACGTGTACTACCAAAAGCAGTTATCTTAGCCTTACCCATATCAAGATCAAGAACTCTTTTAAAGAACTCTACATCCTTAGGATTGGAACCAGGCCAACCACCCTCTATATAGTCTATTCCAAAAGCTGCGAGTCGCTCTGCGATCTTTAGCTTATCATCGACTGAAAAGGATATACCTTCGGTTTGAGCTCCATCCCTTAAGGTGGTATCAAAGAGCGTTATCTTACCCATATTAGTTCCTCCTCTGCTCAACTTGCTCTTTGACATATGAAATAAGTCCGCCTGCAGACATTATACTCTGCATAAACTCTGGGAAAGGAGATGCATTATATGTTTCTCCTTTTGTAAGATTCCTGATAATCCCTTTAGAAGGCTCTATCTCAATCTCATCGCCTTCTTCAATTGCCTTAGCTGCTTCTGCTGATTCAAAGATGGGAAGGCCAATATTTATGGCATTCCTATAAAAGATTCTAGCAAAAGACGCTGCTATAACCGAAGAGATCCCTGCAGCTTTTATAGCTATAGGCGCATGTTCTCGAGAACTACCACATCCAAAATTATCTCCACCTACAATTATATCCCCGGTACTCATCTTCTCGACAAATTGAGGGTCAGCGTCCTCCATACAGTGTTTGCCGAGTTCACCAGGGTCAGAGGTATTTAGATAACGTGCAGGGATTATGGCATCAGTATCAATATTCTTTCCAAACTTCCATGCTTTCCCTTTGTAACTCATACTTACATAACCTCCTCTGGTGAACATATTCGACCTCTCACAGCTGAAGCAGCAGCAACGGCAGGATTAGCTAAGTAGACTTCACTGCCTGGATGTCCCATACGCCCTACGAAATTTCTATTAGTAGTAGAAATGGCACGTTCTCCATTTGCTAATATACCCATATGGCCTCCTAAGCAAGGACCACAGGTGGGTGTAGAAACTGCAGCACCCGCTCGTATAAATATCTCAACGAGTCCTTCTCTAATGGCTTGGAGGAGGATCTCCTGGGTACCAGGAAGGATTATAAGTCGAACGTTTTTATGTATCGTCTTACCTTTAAGTACTTCTGCTGCCACGCGTAGGTCTTCTATACGTCCATTAGTGCAAGACCCTATAACAGCTTGATCTATCTTTACTTCACCTACATCACTAATGGGACGCGTATTTTCTGGAAGATGCGGGAATGCCACCTGAGGCTCTATATTAGATACATCATACTCTATAACTTGTGCATAGTCAGCATTCTTATCACTGCTATAGATCGCAAAGCCTCGCTGTGCTCTTCTGTTTACATATTCGAGGCAGACCTCATCAGGCTCAAAGATACCATTCTTCCCGCCAGCCTCTATAGCCATATTAGCCATGGTAAACCTGGCATCCATAGAAAGATTCTTAATAACATCGCCTGTAAATTCCATACTCTTATATAGGGCTCCACTTACCCCTATATCCCCTATAGTATATAGGATGAGATCTTTACCAGTCACCCATGGGTTCAATTTACCCTTATAGATGAACTTTATAGTCTCAGGCACCTTAAACCATGCCTCGCCAAGTGCCATAGCTGCCGCCATATCAGTACTTCCTACTCCTGTAGCAAATGCACCTACTGCTCCATACGTACAAGTATGAGAATCTGCTCCAATTATCAGATCACCAGGTAGGACAAGACCCGCTTCAGGAAGGAGACAGTGCTCAATGCCCATCCTTCCTACCTCAAAGTAATTAACAATACCATACTTACGAGCAAATTCCCTAACTATCTTAGATTGTTCAGCGGCTTTTATATCCTTATTAGGAGTAAAATGATCTGGCACCAAAACTATACGTTCCTTATCAAAGACACCTTCTGCCCCTAATTTTTCGAATTCCTTAATAGCGACAGGTGCTGTAACGTCGTTCCCAAGAACAACATCCACCTTGGCATTTATTATATCTCCGGGCCTAACCCGATCACGTCCAACATGCGCTGCAAGGATCTTTTCTGTAATGGTCATTCCCATCATAAAAAAACACCTAACCTCTCCCTTTAGTCCTTACTAGCCTCCTTCTCGCTAAGGAGTTTATTCAAAGCATGAAGATATGCTTTAACACTAGCTTCTATCACATCAGTACTAGAACCACGACCCATATAGAAATTACCATCGTGATTTATTCTAATAGTCACTTCACCTAGAGCATCTTTTCCGCTGGTAACAGCTTTAAGTGAGTAGTCAGCCAATTTAACAGATAGCCCTGTGATCCTATCAATAGCTTTAAATGCTGCATCTACAGGACCAGTACCACACGCAGCCTCTTCAAATAACTCGTCGTCCTTCTTCAATCGTACAGTAGCTGTAGGCACAACCCCTGAACCACTCATAGCATGGAGATATTCCAATGAATAGGTCTCTGGTATTAAAGATATCTCATTCTCAATTATTGATTCTATATCTTTGTCAGTGACCTCTTTCTTTTTATCTGCCAACTCTATAAATCGTTCAAAAGATTTCTCCACCTCTTCATCAGAAAGATTATATCCTAACTTCTTTAACCTTTCTTTAAAAGCATGCCTACCTGAATGTTTCCCTAAGACGAGTCGATTATCACTGAGACCAATTGATGCAGGTGTCATAATCTCATAGGTGGTACGCTCTTTTAAGACGCCATCCTGATGAATACCTGCCTCATGAGCAAAGGCATTTGCACCTACTATTGCCTTATTAGGCTGTACTTCTACACCTGTAAATGCGCTAACCATCCTGCTGGTTCTATAGATCTGTTCGGTAATTATACCTGTGTCACAGTTATAAAAATCTTTCCGGGTCTTCAGTGCCATAACAATCTCCTCTATAGAGGCATTCCCAGCTCTTTCACCTAGACCATTAATAGCGCCTTCTACCTGAGTCGCACCACCTTCAATAGCTGCTAATGTATTAGATGTAGCAAGACCTAGGTCATTATGGCAATGAACGCTTATTATAGCCTTATCTATATTGGGTATGTTATTCTTAAGATACCTAATCAGTCCTTTGAATTCCTCAGGTGTGGTATATCCAACAGTGTCAGGAACATTTATAACGGTAGCTCCTGCGGCTATGACCTCTTCAAAGACCCTACACAAAAAGACTGGATCGCTCCTAGAGGCATCTTCTGCAGAGAATTCTACGTCGTCTACGTAGTTCTTCGCCAGTTTAACCGCGTCTATAGCCATCTCTAGAACCTGTTCTGCGGACTTCCTTAGTTTATACTTCATATGTATCTCTGACGTAGCAATAAAGGTATGGATCCTAGGTCTCAAAGAATTTTTCAGGGCTTCACCCGCGCATTCAATATCCTTCGGAAGAGCACGGGCCAGGGCAGCTATAATTGGACCTTCAACTTGCTCCCCAATATTCTTAACTGACTGAAAATCCCCTTTTGAAGCTATAGGAAATCCCGCCTCAATCACATCTACATTTAGCTTTGCCAATTGCTTGGCTATTTCTAACTTTTCGTCAGAGTTTAAGGTCACGCCTGGAGATTGTTCCCCGTCTCTAAGCGTGGTATCGAATATATAGATCCGCCTTGTCATGTGCCAACCCCCTCTCCTTAAGGCGATATAGGCGGATAATCAAAGAAATACTTGATCCACTCCATGTATTCCATTTATTTTGGAAAGCTCAACGAGTACATCTGAAGGAGCCTGAACATCAATAGCAAGTAACATCACAGACGTACCCCCAATAGATTCCCTGCCAACTTGCATGGCAGCGATATTTATATTCGCCTTACCAAGGATAGTACCTACCTGACCTATTATACCAGGTTGATCAGAGTGAGGTATTATCAAATAATGTCCCTCTGGAACAGCATCTATACTATGTCCATCAAGTTGGACTATTTTGCCTTCGTTTTTGCCAAGGACTGTACCAGCTATAGTCCGTGTCCCTTTATCACTCTTTACAGTAGTAGTAATGAGACTATTAAAATCAATGGGAGCTCCGGATTTAGTCTGAGAAACATCTATCCTCCTACTCTTAGCAAGTAAAGAAGCGTTCACAAGGTTTACCTCCGTCCCAAGCATAGGCGTGAGAAATCCTTTTAGAAACGCAGCTGTTAATCCCCTTACTTCAGTATGAGACAAATCCCCACTATATATCAACTCTACCTTGCTAATATAATTAAAGGTTAGCTGTCCCTGAAAGGACCCTAATTTTTCAGCAAGTTTTAGGTATGGCATAGTAGTCGCTAGAACCTCTGGCCTTAAAAAAGGAAGGTTCACAGCATTATTAAAGGGTTCACCTTTAAGCACCTTAATGATCTGCTCAGCAACATCAACTGCTACATTTATCTGAGCCTCCAAAGTGGAAGCGCCAAGATGCGGAACGGTTATGACGTTATCTAAACTCAGTAGTGGGCTCTCAAATGGAGGTTCTTCTTCATAGACGTCTAAAGCCGCACCAGCTACCTTTTGCTTCTTTATCCATTCATAGAGGGCTTTTTCATCGATTATGCCACCTCTAGCACAGTTGATTATGCGGACACCATCCTTCATCATGGCAAATTCTCTATCACCTATGATATGTTTGGTATCCTTGGTCAAGGGCGTATGTACTGTTATAAAATCAGCTGTCTTAACTATGGTATCAAGATCAGCTGGCTGGATACCTAACTTCTCAGCCTTTTCAGGAGAAAGATAAGGATCATACGCTAAAACCTTCATACCAAAAGCCTTAGCCCTATTACCAACTTCACTTCCGATCCGTCCTAAACCAACCACGCCAAGGGTCTTCTTATAAAGTTCCACCCCTATAAACTTCTTTCTTTCCCACTTCCCAGACTTTAAGAGCGCATAAGCCTGGGGAATATTCCTAGCTAGAGCCATCATCATAGCAAAAGTATGTTCAGCTGTTGCTATGGTATTGCCTTCTGGCGAATTAAGGACTATAATTCCTCTTCGTGTAGCGGCATCTACATCAATATTATCTACCCCTACTCCAGCCCTGCCAATAACCTTTAATCTATCGGCAGCAGCTATTATTTCCTCATTTACAGTAACTTGGCTTCTCACGATAAGAGCTTCGCAATCCTTTATTGCCTCTATAAGCTCTTGGTGGCTCAGCCCTGTCCTTACATGTACATCTAATCCAGCCTCTTTAAGTCTATCAACACCTAATGAAGATATATTCTCAGCTACCAGGACTTTCATTAATGAGCACCTCCTGAGCCTTTCGTACCCCAACAGCTAGTTCTACAGGGTAACCCATATCTTTTAGTGCCAATTCAATTCCAGCTATGGTCATAATAGTTTCCATATAATCAGTATAGCCCATATGAGCGACTCTGAAGATCTTACCTTTAAGATCTCCCTGGCCTCCAGCAATACTTATATTATACTTGGAATCTAGAACCTTTCGGAAACCATCAACATTCAATCCCTTAGGTCCTTTTACAGCCGTTACAGTCTTAGAAGCACAATCATCCTCTGCAAGCAACTCAAGCCCCATGGCTTTAAATGCTGAACGAGTCATAGTCTGCATGATTTCATGGCGTCTGAAGATATTAGTTAAACCTTCTTCTTCTATCATATTTAAAGCTTCTAAAAGTCCAAGAGTTAGCGTAACGTTGGGTGTAAAAGGCGTCTGCTTAGGTGCTCTATCCCTCATGGCCCTTAGATCAAAGTAGAATCTAGGTGTATCCACAGCATTTACTACTTCCCAAGCCTTCTGGCTTACGTTTATCATAGCCAGACCTGGGGGTAGCATGAATGCCTTTTGTGATCCTGTCACTAGAATATCAATTCCCCATTCATCTGTCCTAATATCTACAGCCCCTAGAGAGCTAACAGCATCTACTATGAATAGAGCATCTCGTTCCTTAAGAATCCTTCCAATGGCAGCGCAATCGTTTTGAACGCCAGTAGAAGTTTCATTATGGGTAACAAAGACCCCTTTTATATCAGGTTCTTTATCTAATTTATCCCGGATAGCCTCTGGATCAACGGCCCTACCTGGTTCCGTCTTAATCTTCTCCACTCTAGCGCCGTAAATCGCCCCTAATTTTGCGAACCTCTCACCAAAGACCCCAGTGCTAGCTACCAGAACTTTATCTCCCGGTGATATTGTATTCACTACAGCTGTTTCAAGACCACCTGTCCCTGATGAAGTAAGGACAAAGAGGTCGTTCATTGTTTGAAAGACCCCTTTGCACTTTCTCGTTACTTCTTGAAGGATCAGGGAGAAATCTGTGCTACGATGACCTATCATAGGTTGTTCCATGGCCCTTACTACTCTAGTTGGAATAGGAGTTGGACCCGGTATTTTTAGTAACTTTTTCTCCTTAAACAATTCCTTCATCACTCCTTGTACGACTATATCTATTACTTCTTGAGCCAGGCCATCATGGAACGCAACTTCTTCCCTACCTCTTCGATAAGGTGATGGGATTCCTTCTCAAGTACACTTCTGTAAACAGGACGATTCGCTTGGTTCTCTAAGATCCATTTGCGTGCAAATTCACCAGTCTGAATCTCATTTAAGACTTTCTTCATTTCTTTACGGGTATCTTCATTGATTATTCGCTTCCCTACAGTAATATCTCCATACTTTGCAGTATCACTCACAGAATATCTCATGCCGCTTATTCCACCTTCATAGATGAGATCTACGATGAGTTTAAGCTCATGGAGACACTCAAAGTAAGCTATCTCTGGTTGATAACCTGCGTCAACAAGAGTTTCAAAGCCAGCGCGAACTAGTTCAGATACGCCACCGCAAAGGACTACCTGCTCACCAAAGAGGTCTGTCTCAGTCTCTTCTTCAAATGTAGTCTCAATCACGCCTGCTCTAGTACATCCTATACCTTTAGCATAAGCAAGAGCCACATCTTTAGCTTTACCAGTGTAATCCTGATGAACAGCTACAAGCCCTGGAATACCTACACCGTCTACATACAAGCGACGAACCATGTGTCCAGGACCTTTAGGCGCCACCATAAAAACATCAACGTTCTTTGGAGGATCGATGAGTCCAAAATGAATATTGAACCCATGAGAGAATATTAAAGCCTTACCTTCAGTTAAATTATCTTTAATTGCCTTCTCGTATATGACAGGCTGCACAGTATCGGGAACGAGAAGCTGAAATACATCAGCCTTCTTCGCTGCTTCTTCAACTGACATGGGTTTAAACCCATCTTTAACTGCTAGATCATAATTAGCAGAGCCAGGACGCTGAGCTACTATCGTTTCTACCCCGCTATCTCTGAGGTTTTGTGCCTGAGCATGCCCTTGGCTACCATACCCAAATATCGCCACCACTTTACCTTTCAGTAGATCCAAATTCCCATCTTTGTCGTAGTATACTACCGCCATTTTACTATTCTGATCGAATATTCCTTCATGCTCTTTACAAGGTCTCAGTTTGGGACACTAGTTAAGACCATTTCGACCAGTCTTACACTCCCTTCAGATTTGATTTGTTTTAGTTTTCAGTCTAGAGGGGGCTTTACAGCCTTGTTCCCTCTAATCATAGCTACTTTACCTGTCCTTACAAGCTCCCTTATGCCTGCTGGAGCCAAAAGATTAACCATTGCATCTATCTTATGAGTAGAACCAGTCACCTCAATTATAACTGACTTCTCGCCTACATCTACTATTTGAGCTCTAAATATGCCGACGATCTGTAGTATATCCGATCTGTTATTCTTATCAGCATTTACCTTTATCAAGGCCAGCTCCCGCTCGACCATGTCTTCGTGAGTTATATCGCTGATCTTTAAGACATCTATGAGTTTATGGAGCTGTTTAGTTATTTGCTCTAAAGTCATCTCATCTGCTTCAACTACCATAGTTATACGAGAGACTCTCGGATCTTCTGTTCTCCCAACAGTAAGGCTCTCTATATTAAAACCACGCCTACTGTATAGACCGGCTATTCGCGCAAGCACACCAGGACGATTCTTAACAAGGACTGCGAGGGTATGTTGTTTCATCATTATTCTTCCACCCCCAGGATCATCTTATCCAGAACGCCATTAGCTGGAACCATAGGAAAGACATTCTCTTCTCGGGAAACCCGGAAATCAATGAATACTGGTCTATCATTCACCTTCATAGCCTCTTCAAGAACTGACCTTACTTCCTCTGGCTTCGTTGCTCGAAGGCCAACTGCTCCATATGCCTCTGCTACCTTCACAAAATCAGGAGCACTTTGCATATTAACATAAGAGTAACGTCTCTCATAGAATAGCTCTTGCCATTGGCGAACCATTCCAAGATACTGATTATTTAATATAGCAACCTTTACAGGGAGCTTTTCTGCTACTGCAGTGGCCAGCTCCTGAATATTCATTTGAATACTTCCATCCCCAGCTATATTAAAGACCACCTTATCGGGGCGAGCTACCTGTGCTCCAATAGCAGCAGGGAATCCGTAACCCATAGTTCCTAAACCGCCTGATGATAAAAAGCTTCTTGGGGTATTGAACTTATAGTATTGGGCGGCCCACATTTGGTTTTGACCAACCTCAGTAACAATGATCGCATCACCCTTTGTCAGCTCATGGATTTGTTCAACTACATACTGAGGTTTTATGACATCGCTCCCCTGCCCTCCATAACTTAGAGCAAAATCACGCTTCCATTCCTCTATCTTATCTATCCACCCACGTCGCTCCTTAAACTTAACGTGATGGTTGAGAACTTTTAGAACCTGCTTGGCATCGCCTACTATTGGTATATCAGCACAAACATTCTTGCCTATCTCAGCAGGATCTATATCTATATGGATTATCTTAGCATTGGGCCCGAAAGTATCTGTCCTGCCTGTAACCCTATCATCGAACCTTGCCCCTATTGTCACGATGAGATCAGATGACTGAATCGCATAATTAGCAACTACTGTTCCATGCATACCAAGCATACCAAGGGAAAGGCTATGGGTTCCAGGGAACCCACCCAAACCCATAAGAGTACAAGTCACAGGTATATTAGCTTTCTCAGCTAATTCCCTTAATTCCTCATGCGCGTCTGAGAGAATTACGCCACCTCCAGCATAAATCACGGGCCTTTGTGCCTTTTCAATAGCTTCTGCAGCCTCAGTTATCTGTTTTATATGACCTGCATATATCGGTTTATAGCCTGCGATTTCCACCTTCTGAGGATACCTGAATTCAGTTTTTAGTCCCGTAACGTCCTTGGGAAGATCAATGAGCACAGGACCCGGCCGCCCTGTTGTAGCAATATAAAAGGCTTCCTTTATAGTCCTTGCCAGATTCTTAACATCCTTTACAAGAAAATTATGTTTCGTTATAGGTAAGGTTATTCCTGTTATGTCAGCTTCCTGAAACGAATCCCGTCCTAGGAATGACGTCCCTACCTGCCCGGTCAAGGCGATTAAGGGGACCGAATCCATGTATGCTGTGGCTATACCTGTAACGAGGTTTGTAGCACCTGGACCTGATGTCGCAAGACAAACCCCAGGCTTACCTGTAGCACGAGCATAGCCATCTGCTGCATGCGCAGCACCCTGTTCATGTCTGGTAAGAACATGTCTTATCTTTGAACTAAAAAGTACATCATAAATGCCGAGAACTGCTCCTCCGGGGTATCCAAAGATTACTTCTACCCCTTCTTTTTCTAGAGATGCAATTAGTATTTCGGCGCCAGAGAGTTCCATGCTCATCCTCCTTTCTTAACGATCATGGTCTTTCTAATGAAAAACCCCCCGTCCTAGACAAATTTCCAGTCGTCAAGGGCGAGAGGATATTCCTTTCGCGGTACCACCCCACAACATCATCACCTTACGATGATGACCTCGTCGAGTATATGTTAAATATATACTCAGATGCTATAACGGGCATCCACTCCTCCTTAAAAAGAGACCCGGCGCAGCCTACTTTATAGTTCAGCCTGCAGTTCAAGGGCGAGTTCAACACTAAGTCTCTACCGCTTCTCAGCATAAAGGCGGCTCTCTGTGGAGAAAACCCAGTGCATACTATTCCCCATCGTAACTATTTCTAATATAACATTGTTCCTTTTCAAAGAAAATAGGATATTAGCATTACTATACATTATTATAATACATATGTCAAGAGTCT
>DIRN01000065.1 GCA_002426645.1 Firmicutes bacterium UBA5435
AAGCTAGTTTCCGAAATTACTCATTTTATCAATAATATCTTTCTTAAAGGCTAAGCCAGCGAAGATCTGTGCTTTAAAGGCAACTTCGCGTTTTTCCTCTATATTAAAATCGCTATTTATAATATCTTCTATACATCCTTGTAAAAATCCTTCCTTCTTTTTTTTACGAGTCTCTCTTTCTGTTAAAGGCAAGAGCGGATAAAGGAGAGGATCATTTGTCTCTTTTAGCTCCTTATATCCTAGAGAACCAACATCTATAATCTTATACCCATATTTTAAGTAATTGCATTCGCCTAAACACAGATGTAGTGAATCATCCATCCTCATAGGCCTAGAGCCTAGATAGAACACTAGTTGATATACAGGACGCTCGTGTTCTTCATATATCTCCACTGCATACCGTAACATCCGACATAGCATCCTACTGTCATTTTCACTCTGAAATTCAGTATGAATTACTATATCGCCCTTCTCTTTTATATGACCTTTAAGGAGCAGGTCACAGGATCTTGGCTGAGTACGCTTAAATTCAAGATTTAAAGGCTGAAGCTCTTCTACATCTAGACCACTAAAGTACTTTATCAATTCTCTTTCATATCCTCGGGAGAGCTCTTTAATGGTGTCATCGTATATAGTTCCTTCTTTCTTTGACTCTATACTTATCAATATATACCCCAACCTTCCAAAATTATATGTTATTTCTAAATATAATCTACCACAGAAAGAAAGATATCTCAAGGGATAAGCTATACTATTCTCACAAGAAAAGTTTCAAATTAGATGATCATCTAATTTGAAACTTCGGTATAAATTCCTATAGTTTATCTACTAGGGCGCGAAATATAATTTATACAATAAAGCAACTATATTACATTTTCCCCTATTTAATTCCCAACTTACTAGGAAAATAGTGTAGAAGGATGTATAAATAATGACTTTACTTCCTAAGAATTAGAGAAGGCACGTAGGCCTTCTCTAATTTTTATCGTTCTACTAATTCTACGCGGCGATTCTTGGAGCGACCTTCATCAGTCCTATTAGTGCTAATTGGGGATAATGGTCCTATACCAACAGGCTGGAGGCGCATCTTATCTATATTATACTCTGAAACCAGGGCATCTACTACAGCCTCAGCGCGGCGTTGGGAAAGTTCCATATTAAAATCTAACGTGCCAGTATTATCAGTGTGACCTATCACATATAAATTTATTTCCTCATTCTTTCTCAAAAACTCAGCGATACCCTCTATAGCTTCCTCTGACTCAGGCTTTATATCCGCCTTATTAATATCAAAGTATATACTATAAATAGCCACATGTCCTGCTTCTACTATACTCTCTGCGAGATAAGCTAAATTGACCTTTACCATGCCTGGCTCCATAGGTTTAACCTCAATAAAATCTAGCTGTATCAGAGATGAATTATGAGACACTTTGCTAATAAAGATAGAAACATATATATCATACATTGAATTGGGTAATTTTCCAACAAGGCAACGTTGGTCTTGCCCTATAGCCATTAGCCTAGTTGCAGAGACTAAATCTCTATTAAAGAGGAACGAAGGCCAATCGAGATCCTTTCCCAGCTCCTCATTCTTTCCACTAAAAAGAATCTCAAAGCCAGCCCTTGTTAATGCCATCTCATAACTTAAATATATTTGAAGTGTTGAAGCATCCTTAGGAGCTTCATACCTTATACGAGTTACCTTACCCTGAAGTAACTGAGTCTTGGAAACTCTACCATTCCTAAACTCACCTAATGGAAGCAAGTATTCATCAAATCCTTTTTCATCATACCTGATTATAGTTGAACCATCATACCTTGATATTAAAGGATGGTCTCTTCCATTATCTAAATCTCCATTAGGGTACGCAACAGCATAACCACTTGTGAGAAGTAATAAAAGAAAAAAACAAGCTATTACCTTATTTGTAATCCTCATAATGCACGTGACAAAGCAAGATGCCACGCGTCCCCCCTTCCTTATTGATAGTATTTTTGAGATACTGTACCCCTATTTTCTATACTTAAGGAAGGATACCTTTAATCGGACTTGTATACAAATACATATTCTTCGACATTAAACCCAATTCTTAAAAGGTAGATTAGGGACTGCATTGAGTCCTAATCCGTCTTTATATCCTGTACAAAGACGATAGTATCCTGCACATCCTATCATAGCAGCGTTATCTGTACATAAAATCGGAGAAGGATAATAAAGGTGATAGTTTTCTTTCTCACAAGCCTCCTTCATTCTGTATCGCAATCGACTATTTGCAGAGACCCCACCTGCCATAGCTATTTTTTTAATACCTATACGTTCAGCTGCGCGTATTGTCTTTATTACTAATACATCAACCACAGCCTCCTGAAAGCTAGCTGATAGATCCGGAAGATTAAGAGCATTGCCCTTCTGCCTCTCAGAATTCATATAATTAAGAACTGCCGTCTTAAGACCACTAAAACTAAAATCTAAAGAATCATCATCTATCATACCCCTAGGGAGATCTATTGCTAAGGGATCTCCCTTCTTAGCGAGATTATCTATTGCAGGGCCACCCGGGTAGCCTAGACCCATAACGCGCGCTATCTTATCAAAAGCCTCCCCAGCTGCATCATCTCTAGTCCTTCCCAAAACCTTATATTCCCCATAATCCTCCATATACACTAAGTCTGTATGTCCACCTGAGACTGTCAAACATATAATTGGGGGTTCTAAGGTTTTATTCTCAATAAAGTTCGCGTATATATGACCTTCTACATGATGAACACCTACAAACGGAAGATCAAGAGCAAAGCCTAAAGCTTTTGCTGCAGAAAGCCCTACAAGCAAAGCTCCTACCAGACCAGGCCCATTTGTCACTGCAATAGCTTGAATATCATTCAACGAAACAGAAGCCTCCTTCATTGCACCATCTATAACTGGCAATATAGCTTCAACATGTTTTCGTGATGCTATCTCAGGGACCACTCCACCAAACTTCTGATGAACACTAATCTGAGAACTTATTATATTCGATAGAACCTCTCTACCATCTCGCAGGATAGCAGCGGAGGTTTCATCGCAAGAGGTTTCAATTGATATTAGGATTTCTGGATTTATCTTCTTTGACAATTTATTCGCCTTCCTTATGATAAATATAAAAGTCCCCTTCTTTCAGTAAGAAAGATAGGGGACAGTACAAATGAGTATACCTTGTATACAGTATTCGACATCCCCTTGAAAAATCCTTCCTATTTGAGGCGTTTCCACATTATCAAGGCATCTTCATTATTATCCTGATAATACCCTTTCCTCATCCCTGTAACCACGAAGCCCAAACGACGGTAGAGTCTCTGAGCCCCATAATTAGATTTACGCACTTCTAACGTAATAGAATTAATGCCATTAGCTCGCCCCACTGTAAAGATAAAATTAAAGAGCTGGGTGGCAACACCTAGACGTCTAAAGGATGGATGCACCGCTACATTAGTTATATGTGCTTCGTCAAGGATAAACCATGACCCTATGTATCCAACGATCTTATCACCTAGCTTTGCCACGTAGTAATAAGCGTCATCATTATCCCTAACTTCAGAGATGAATGAATTTCGCGACCATGGCGTGGGGAAACATCCCTTCTCCACCTCCAGAACTCCATCAATATCTTGCAATTGCATTGGTAATATGAGTAAAACCATACTAGTTTCTCCTGTTTAAGATCCTCAAAGACGTGTTTATGTGAAGACCTGAAGTACCTTTTTATCTTTAGAGATCTCTGCTCCTGATCTTCGTAGGTATAAAGGTCTTAAAGTAAAGACATTATGAGGCTCTTCTCCTTTCAAGAACGCCTTCAACCCTAATTCAGCCACTATTCCCCCTCGTACTGCCATTAAAGTATTAGACGGAATAATAGCCTTTGAACCTAGTCTCTCATATATAATCGAGGCAAAACGAGAATCTACTTCACCACAGAATATTACCTTCTCATCATATTTTTCCACTATATTAAGGAACTCTATAAAATCCATAGCTACATCATTAATAACATCAACCATATGACCTACTTCGGGATCATATCTATATATCCCTCCGTATACTTCTCCCCTTCTCGCATCAAGAATAGGACAGATAAGACCATCTGAATACCTAAAATTCTCAGCCATTACCTGCAGTGTAGAAAAGCCCAGGATAGGCTTACCAAGAGCATAGGCAAGACCTTTAGCAGTTACAACCCCAATTCGCAGCCCTGTAAAAGATCCAGGACCAAGAGTCACAGCAATACCACTAATATCACTAGCAGAGATATCAGCATCTTTAAGCACCTGATCAACCACTGCCATAACCTTCTCTGAATGCGTTCTAGCAACGCTTAAAGTATACTCGCCTATTAACTTTTCTTCAGAGACTACACCTACACTGCCCATGGCAGTAGAAGTATCAAGACCTAAAACGTACATCTTTACTCAACTCCTCCAAAAGTCCGCGAAAACGCTCACCTTCGGCTTCTATGTATATTAGACGAACACCCTCATCGGTTCTATAGGTAGAGAGATCCGCGGAGACCTCTATACAAACCTTCAACGAATCATCGGGGAGTAACGACCCTGCCCTCTCACCCCATTCTACAATAGTAACCCCTTTTCCATAAAAATATTCTTCATACCCCAGATCCTCTAGTTCTTCATGAGATTCAAGCCTATATAGATCCATATGGTAGACTAAAAGCCTACCTTCATATTCATTCACCAATGTATATGAAGGGCTTTTTACATAATCCTTTACACCAAGACCTTGAGCTATACCCCTAGTAAAGACCGTCTTGCCTGCTCCTAGTTGACCTGAAAGTAATATGAAATCACCAGCCTTAAGGAGATAACCTACGCTCTCGCCCAGAGCTTCAGTTTCTTTCGCGCTTCTTGTTATGAAAGTTAACATGTTACTTTTACCCACCTTAGATAATTTACTATATAGAGCGTTCTTTCCCTTGACATCTATCTCCCCTCTTAGTTAACCTGTAAATCCTATCTAAGAGCCAGGTCCTCCTGAGGGTAATTGCCATTTGAGGACAAAGCTCATGGCAACAAAAGCACTCTATACACTCCTTATAATCTATTAAGGGAACTCTCTTCTTTAAGACCATAGCCTCCACAGGACAACTTTTAACACAGAGACCGCATCCTGTGCATTTACCTTTATTTATATAGGGTCTTACCTTAAAAGCACTAGCAGCTAGCCTCCATAAAAACTCTGGAAATATGAGCAAAAACCCTGTGAGTGGATGGAGAAAATCCTCCACCTTAGCCTCAGAGATTGGTACACCTAAAACCTCTATATCATCTATATTTCCAATACCTACGCGCCTTCGAACCGCAGCCTTAGTAGTACAAATCTGAAGTGGATTGAACCCAATTATACTTGAACCCACTACATCACATGATACGGGATCTCTCCCCGCTATTACAACTCCAACCTTACGCGGGATACCAGCAGAAGGTCCATTTCCCTCCATTCCTACTACCCCATCTATTATCGTCAAAGAAGGCTTTACCACCTCTAATATATCCACTAACGCATGACCGAACTTATCGGGTTTAGGAGCAATCCTATGGATCTGAGACTTCCCAGCACCTGGTATAACACCAAAGAGGTTCTTTATAGCTCCTGTATAAAGAGTAAGCGCATGAGTCTTAAGTTTTGGAAGATTTATTATCACATCAGCCTCAGCTACAGGTTTAGCTATATGAATCTCTTTTAAGACCCGAGCATCAGGATTTTGAACCTTTACAGGCTGTTCAGACTCGAATACAACTAACTCCGCCCCGCACTCCTCGGCAACTCTTCGAATACCTGTAGATGTATAAATATTTTCAACTCTAGTAGAGACACCACCAGGACTATCTCCAATTATGGGCTTCCCTCCCACCTTCTTTACTTCCTCAATGACTGCTTTGACAATAGCAGGATGTGTAGTAACTGCTGCTTCTGGAGGTTTACCATTTAACATATTAACCTTAAGGAGAACCCTCTGTCCCGGTTTAACTATACTGTCAAGCCCACCTATGAGCCTAAGAGCTTCTGCTACTGCTTTAGCTACCTCTTCTTCTAAATATGAACCACATTTAGTTATAGATACCTGAGTCAATCTTAGGGACACATCCTTCCTATACGTTTTTTAGTCTTGGCAAGGATTAATCCTTACAAGCCTGACAAAAGCTCTCAAAGATAGCAAACATCCTGCTATCTTCATTAGATAATCCCTCAGGATGCCATTGAACCCCTATAATGAAACAGGAATCATCTTTCTCTATAGCTTCAATTATTCCATCACCTGATCGAGCACTAACTATGAATCCTG
This sequence comes from Firmicutes bacterium UBA5435, assembly GCA_002426645.1. GTDB lineage: Bacteria > Bacillota > UBA5435 > UBA5435 > UBA5435 > UBA5435. The sequence continues at coordinate 6,339 of DIRN01000065.1, forward strand.
GAGCAATTGTCTTTACTGCCTGATGATGAAAACTATTTACAAATATCTCCTTCTGACCAATAATCTTTTCAAGACGAGTACCTTCTTCTATCACTACTTTATGCGAAAAGCTCCATGCAGGTGCCTTCTGCCTGTGGTTTATAGCATTAGAAATGTTTAGAGACGGTATATCTTGGTGGAGCTTACCGCCAGCTACCACATTAAGGAGCTGCATTCCTCTGCATATACCAATAATGGGAATCCCCGAATTTAATGCCTCTTGTGCTAAAGCCACCTCAAAGTTATCTCGCAAAGGATCTACTGTCCCTAACTTAAGGTGAGGTTCCTCATCGTAGAAGAGAGGATTTACATCCGCACCACCAGTAAGAATAAGACCATCTATCCTATTAAGGAACTGAGTTAAAAAGCAATTATCTATTGGCGGCAATATTACAGGGATCCCACCCGCCTTATAAATAACGTCAACATAGGTGCTATTAAGAAAATATCGGGCTGTCTCTTTTTCATAATTCGTACCACAGGTAAGACCAATTAAAGGGGTCATATCGATCCTCCTCTAAATTTATTAAAGAGATAAGCCTGACTTTTCTACAGTTTCGTTAAAGACTTCCCCTGCATGGAAAGAACTCCTTACAAAGGGACCTGAAGCTACAGCTAGAAAGCCCATCTCTTCTCCCATACGCTTATACTCACAAAAAGTATCAGGCGAGACATATTCCACAACAGGAAAATTATTTGCTGAAGGTTGAAGGTATTGGCCTATTGTAAGTATATCACATCCAGCTTCCCTTAGATCCTTCATAGTCTCATATACCTCTTCCTTCTCCTCTCCAAGGCCAACCATAATACCTGATTTACTATATATATTAGAAGCAGTCTCCTTTACAAGGCGCAAAAGTTCAAGGGACCTCATGTAATCTGCGCTAGGTCGTACTTGAGAATAAAGCCTTGATATTGTCTCAATGTTATGGTTAAAGACATCAGGTCCTGCTAGGGCGACTTCCTTTATTGCCCAGTCGTCTCCCTTAAAGTCAGGAGTCAAAACCTCAATTGTCACATGGGAGTTCATCGCCCTTATCTTCTTTATAACAAGGGCAAAGTGATTAGCCCCTCCATCTGCTAGATCGTCTCGAGTAACTGATGTTATAACCACGTGTTTTAAGTTTAGCTCCTTTACAGCTTCACCTATCCGTTGGGGCTCATCTGGGTCTACACTTTCAGGAATCCCATGATGAACTGCACAGAAACGACAATCTCTAGTACAAGTATTACCAAGGATCATAAAAGTAGCTCTTCTCATACTAAAACACTCACCTATATTCGGACATAAAGCACTCTGGCATACAGTATTAAGTTCTAGTTTAGATAAGAGCTCTCTGGTCTCAACTACCCCCCGAGATACTGTAACCTTCTTCTTAAGCCATTCAGGCATTCTCTTCCTCTTGAGCATGGGTTCCCCTCTCCTCATTGTTTAATACTCTACTCCCCAAGCAGCCTCCCTTAAAGTCTCAACGAGGGTAGGATGAGCATGTACAGTACGGGCCAAATCATCAGCGCTAGCGTCTAATTGAAGCGCTACTGTAGCCTCTGCTATAAGTTCAGTAGCATTAGGCCCGATTATATGAACGCCTAAAAGATCTCCGGTGCCGCCATCTACTAACACTTTCGCAATCCCTTCACCCTGCCCAATAGCAAGAGCCTTGCCATTGGAAATAAATGAGTAGCGACCCACCTTCACATCAAAATTAGCTGCTGTTGCTTCCTGTGTTGTCATACCAACGCTAGCTACCTCTGGGAAGGTAAATATACAACGTGGAATCGCCTTATAATCCATCTTGGTTTTGATTCCCATGATATTCTCTGCTGCAGTCACACCTTGAGCAGAGGCCACATGAGCTAGAAGCATTTTACCAGTTACATCTCCAATTGCGTATATACCATCTACATTAGTACCCATATTATAATCAACTATGATCTCGTTCTTAGAACCCTTTAAAACCCCTACTTCTTCAAGACCTATTTCTTCTGTATTTGGCATTCTTCCTGTTGATATAAGGACTTTATCAACTACTAGCGTATCCCCTGATGCGAGAGTAACATAAGCCTTTCCATCTTTCTTTTGTACGCTTTCAACCTTCATATTCGTCTCTATCCTGATATTCCTCTTTTTCATGGTAGTAGTTAAGAGTCCAGAAATATCCCGTTCCTCTGTAGGAATTATACTCTCTTCCATCTCAACTATAGTTACCTCTGCTCCAAACTCAGAGTAAAAACAAGCAAATTCGCAACCTATAACCCCACCACCTACTATCAAGACGCTATCAGGTATAGAGTTAAGCTCTAATGCTTCTTCGCTAGTGATGACTATATCTCCATCATAATTAAAGCTAGGATGAATGGAAGGACGCGATCCTGTAGCAATTATTATATTCTCTCCACTAAGAGTCATCGAAGTACCTTCTTTTAGCGCCACCTCTACTTCATTCTTCCTTTTAAGTCTACCTTTTCCCATAAAGACATCGACATTTGCCTTCCTTAATAAGAAGGCAATGCCCTTTCCTAACCTATTAACTACCGCATCCTTACGTTTTAAAATCTTAGAAACATCTATAGTGACGTTCTTTGCGCTAAAACCAAACTCCTCTGCCTTGCGAAACTTCGAAAGCATCTCTGCACTAGCTAGCAAGGTCTTAGTAGGTATACATCCTTTATTTAAGCATGTTCCGCCAAGGGCCTCTGATTCTATTAGACAGGCCCTACCACCAAGACGAGCCACCTCTAAAGCAGCTACATAACCACCTGGGCCACCGCCAATTACTATCACATCGTAAATTTCCATCAAGCCTACGCGATCTAGGGTAACTTATAATACCTTATAGATCGCTCCTCCTCCCGTTATAGTATACTCGTTTAACTCTACTAGAGATTCCAGAAACCACCTCATAACTAATTGTACCTATCTTGTTAGCTACATCATTAGCTGTTATCTCCGCAACGCCCTGGCTGCCAATGAGTATGGCTTCATCTCCAACTGCCACTGGCAGATCATTAGGAACCTTTACCATGCACTGATCCATACATATATTCCCGATTACTGGAACTATACTTCCATTAATTATAACCTCTCCTCTATTAGAGAGGCTTCTGGAGTATCCATCAGCATACCCAGCTGAAAGGGTAGCTACCTTTATAGCATCATCTGCAATATATTTTCTACCGTAACTAATACTTTCTTTAATAGGTAACGTCTTAATATGTGCTACATGAGTCTTAAATTGAAGGGCGGGTATGAGATTGAATTCATTCTCTGGAAAAAGTCCATAAAGGGATATGCCTACTCTCACCATATCCATAGCTGTTTGTGGTAAGTAAAGAGCTGCTGCGCTATTTGCTGCATGGTGCAGTCGGAAATCAAAACCTTTGAAATGTGCCTCAGCTATCACTCTTTGGAAAGTTTCGAATTGCTTAAAAGTATAGCTTTTATCTTCTTCATCTGCAGTGGCAAAATGCGTGAATATACCATCTATATTAAGTGCAGTAAGATCCATTCCCCTCAGCCGCATTAAAAATGGTATGACCTCATGAGAACGAAGTCCGATCCTACCCATCCCTGTATCAACCTTTAAATGAACCTGCGCTACCTTCCCATATTTTATCCCAGCATCTGAGAGAGCTTTAGCCTCGTCTTCTGTACATATGGTCCCTGCCAGATCCCACTTTACTATATCTTCTGCAAAATCTCGATGAGATAATCCAAGGATTAAGATAGGAGCCTGTATTCCTCCTTCTCTAAGCTCTATGCCTTCATTTACTGTAGCTACTCCTAGCCAATCAGCACCTGCTCCTAAGGCAGCAGAGGCTACAGGCACGCTTCCGTGGCCATATGCATTGGCTTTGACCACTGCCATAAAGCGAGTCTTCGAAGGAAGACGCTTCTTTATCTGCCTTACATTGTTTGCTATGGCATTAAGGTCTATCTCGACCCACGCCCCTGAAGTTAAGGTTCTTCCATTCAAAACATAAACATCCCCTTCTCTATAGAACACAAAATCAATATACACTTAAAAAGGCTTTGGGTAGAGACCGGAGAATATCTCCTGCAATAAGGGATTTCTCCCCTTTCTCCTTTACCCCTATATCGCCGGCCAATCCATGAAGATAGACACCTGCAACTGCAGAACGGTAAGGATCTATCGATTGAGCAAGTAACCCACTGATCACTCCTGTTAGCACATCTCCACTTCCTGCACTAGCCATGCCAGGATTACCTGTAGAATTTATATAGACATTGCCGTACTGGTCTGCTATTACCGTGCGTGCACCCTTTAATACCACAATTACTTCATGCTCCTTTGCAAAACGAAGTGCATATCCCATCCGATCAGCCTGGATATCATCTATTGAAACCCCACAGAGTCTAGCCATCTCTCCAGGATGCGGTGTAATAATAGTTCCGCTTTTTCTTTCTTTTAAAATCTCTACTAAGCCAACTAAGGCGTTTAATCCATCAGCATCAATGACCATAGGAATAGAGGCCTTAGCAACAACCTCACGTACCATGACAACTGTCTCAGGATCTTGAGAAAGACCAGGACCTATAGCCAAAGCATTCCTCTTCTCTGCCATCTTAAGGACGGGTTTAAGTGCTTTATAGCTCAATCTTCCATTAGTATTTTGAGGCAATGCTTCTGTCATTACTTCAGTTAACTTTATCGCCATAATAGGTTGGAGTTCTGCAGGAACTGCTAAGGTTACAAGCCCAGCACCAGCGCGTAATGAGCCCAGGCTAGTCAATGCAGCAGCACCTGTCATCCCTAGCGAACCAGCAACTACAAGAAGATGTCCAAAGTTTCCTTTATGTGCTGTCCTACCTCGCGTAAGAAGCCAAGACGAGATTTCTTCTTTAGATGTAAGATTTATTTTAGAACCAATAGAATTCGAAATCTGTGAAGGAACTCCGATATCAGCTAGATGTACTGAACCTGCGTACTCTGCTCCTGGATAAAGAAAGAGCCCGATCTTTAAAACCCCAAAGGTCACTGTCTTCTTCGCCTTTATGCATGCCCCTAGTATTCTTCCTGTATCAGGGTCTAATCCAGAAGGAAGATCAAGAGATATCACAGTCCTCTCTGAATGATTTATTGCGTTAATCACCTGAGTAATATGCCCTCTTACTACTCCTTTAATTCCAGTACCTAATATCGCATCGATTATAAGGTCAAAGGAGAGAAAGTCTACAGGGATAGTATCCTCTTTAAGTTCATATACAGGTATACCCATCTTTAAAGAGATCTCTATATTAATTTTAGCATCGCTAAGCACCTCTTCTATGCTGCCAATGAGTAATATCTTTACTATAGCGCCCTTATTGGAAAGGTGTCTAGCTACAGCGAACCCATCTCCGCCATTCTTTCCCCTACCAGCTACTACAAGGATCTCTTTGCCTTCTATGAGAGTCATTTCATCTTCAATGACTTTAAGAGCTCCAATAGCAGCATTCTCCATAAGGACTATTCCTGGTATACCTAGTTTCTCAATGGCTCGTTCATCTATTTCACGTGCTTCTTTAGACGTAAATAGTCTCATATGAGTATCACCTGAGCTACAGCATATTCACGACAATGTGATATGCTTAAATTCACTTTCTCTGCACCTATTTCGTTAAGCATCAAAGCAGCACTTCCTTTAAGATACATGATGGGTTTACCAGATTCATCTGGCAATATCTCTATCTCAGCCCACTTAAGTTCCCTTAAGCCTGTGCCAAGAGCTTTTAAGAATGCTTCCTTAGCTGCGAACCTACCTGCATAACTCGGATAAGGATCTCTTTTAGAGATGCAATACTCGATCTCTCTTTTAGTAAAGAGCCTCTCGAGCGCTACCTGGCCTTTTTCCTCAATTAGAGTACGTATCCGTTGAATCTCAATTATATCGATACCAGTTCCCTTTATCAAAGGGATCATCCTTTCTTAAAAAACAAGCATAAGAATATTTTAACACATAGAAAGGTTTGAAACAAGTATTTCTGTATCTCAATAAATTAAGTAAGGTATAAAAAAGGAGACAGGAAAATAAGTTCCCCATCTCCTTTGAAAGGTCTCTTTAATCCTTTTCTATTAGGATTCTTCTTTAATTGCCTCAACTAATTTATCAACAATTTCCTGAACCTCTTCCTTATTAGGACCTTCTCCCATTATCCTTATTAACGGCTCAGTGCCTGAAGGCCTTATATGAAGCCTACCTCTTCCTTGAAGAGCCTCTGCCGCCTTTTGAATCTCAAAGTTTACTCTTTCTTTTTTCAAGATACCCTTCTTATCCTCTGCTGGGACATTTACTAGGATCTGTGGAAATTCTACCATAGCAGAAGCAAGCTCTGAAAGAGGGAGCTTCTTTCGTTTGACCACTGAGAGCAGTTGAAGTGAAGTGAGAACCCCGTCTCCTGTGGTAGTATGATCTAAAAAGATAATATGCCCAGATTGCTCGCCACCTAATATAAGGCCCTTCTCTCTCATCATCTCTAGTACATACCTATCACCATTATCAGCTATAAGTACCTGACCGCCTATGTCTTCGAAAGCTTTAGTAAGACCTAGATTACTATAAGCTGTGGCCACAATAGCCTTCCCAGGTAGAATTCCTCTTTCAGCCATATCTAACCCGCATACAGCCAGTATCTTATCTCCATTTAGAATCCCGCCTTCTTCATCAACAACAATGAGGCGATCAGCATCTCCATCATACGAGAGCCCTATATCAGCACCATATCTTATCGTAGCGGACTTTATTGCATTTGGATAAGTAGAACCGCATTCTAAATTCACATTAATTCCATTAGGTTCATGATTTATTACTATAAGCTCTGTACCGAGATTTTTAAGGACCTTAGGTGCAACTTTATATGCAGCTCCATTGGCACAATCAACTACAACCTTCAAACCGCGAAAATCCACAGGGCAAGTGGCTTTCAAGTGTTCACAATAGAGTTCCTCTGCATTAGTAATATTTTTAACGGAACCTATCCTTTCTCCGATTGGACGTGGAAGATTATCTTGTTCCAGCATAACTAAACGCTCTATCTCATCTTCTACTCCATCAGGGAGTTTATAACCTTCTGATGAAAAGAACTTTATACCGTTATATTCCACAGGATTATGGGATGCTGAAATCATCACTCCAGCGTCTGCTGATAATTCCTTAGTTAAGTAAGCTACTCCAGGCGTAGGGATTATGCCTACTCGTAGAACATCTCCTCCTGAACATGTAATACCAGCGATAATAGCAGCTTCAAGCATATCACTGGATATACGCGTATCCTTACCTAAGACTATCGTAGTTCTTCCTGTCTTCCTCGAAAATATGCTAGCCGCGACACGTCCTAGTTTAAAGGCTAGCTCAGGAAGGAGCCCATTATTTGCAATACCCCTTACACCATCAGTCCCAAAGAGTCTTCCCATAGAATATAACCAACCTTTCCCTGTAAAATAATTGCCCTTAATCATTACTATTATTCTTGCCAGAATCTATATTATTAAAGCCGTTCTCTCCTGCTACAGCTGGCAAAATTACTCTTACATCTTCAGAAATGATTTTAACCCCGCTTATCTCTTTACCATCATCATCTATCAGTAATAATGGGAGGGGGTTCTCATTTATGTCTTTAATTAATACCATGGCTCCTTTAACATTACTTATGATTCTTTCTGGGCCCTCAATGACGATTGTATCAGGTTCTAAGACTACATCTTGAGGATTAACTCCTTTACCTATAAAACCTGGAACTACCGGAACCTCTGCGGTTATAATCCTTTGCAAGTCTACCTCTACCCTTTTAGGTTCCACCCTGATAACGTTTAACCCCGCTTTTAGTAGTTCAAATCTCACATCTAGGGTATGGACTCCTTCTGTTAATCCTTCAAGGGTTACATAGGCTTTAAGGAAATCTTCTAGAACGTTCCCGCTTGATAGAGCAAGAACGCTTGATATACGTAGAGTTATCTTGACCTGCGGTAACTGGTTGACCATAACAATCCCTTGGCCTATATCTCGTGCTTCAGGTGTGATAACTAAAATTCGTTCCACTTGTAAGTCCTGAAAGCGCGTACTAACTATCCCATCTCCTTGATTAACCGCAATAAACCATATAGTAAAAGCCAAGATGAAGGAGAAGATCTTTAAATATCGCTCGCTTTTAAATAAATGATTCATTCGATTAGACGCAGAAAAAATGCGTCTTTCCCTCCTTCAGATCAAATAAAATATCTATAATAATAAGTAGTCTTACAGTTCTATTCAGGGGTATTAGTACGGGAGCTATCCCGGTTTTGCCAGAGAACTCGCCTTGTAGGTTTTGGGTTATAAAATCCAATAAGTTTTTCCCGTAAACCCCTTGGATCTAGATATCTAAGGAGTTTACCATTTAAAGCTATTGAGATTATGCCTGTCTCTTCTGATACAATAACTGCAACGGCATCTGATTGTTCTGATATTCCAAGACCTGCTCTGTGGCGCATCCCAAGTTTAGGACTAAGATTAGGATTGTCAGTTAAAGGAAGTATGCACCCAGCTGCTCCAATTCGACCGGCATGTAATATAACAGCACCATCGTGAAGAGGCGAATTAGGCACAAAGAGGTTAGCCAGGACTTCTGCACTAATTATTGAATCCATTCTTATTCCTGTTTCTATGTAATTATTGAGCCCTGTTTCACGTTCTAATATTATAAGAGCTCCTGTCTTTTCTCTTGAAAAGACTTCTACTGCTCTTACTACTTCATCTATAGCACTGGTCATATCCTCAGTTCTAAAAAAGAAAGGCGTGTTAAGAAAGTCTCCCCTACCTATTTGTTCAAGTGCCCGTCGCAACTCCGGGAGAAAGACAATAGGTAAAGCTACTAATACAACAGGGATAAATTGTTGGAAAAGCCAGTGAACTGCACGAAGACCAAAGAATTTGCTTATGGTATCAGCAGCAAAGATTATCATAAGGCCTTTAAGCAATTGTACTGCTCTGGTCCCCCTGATGATAAGCAGAATCCTGTATATGACGTACGTAACTATTAATACGTCTATAAAGTCTCGTATCCCGAAGTCGCTTAATGACATAATATCACTCCATAATATAATTAATCTTCACATACATTCTCTCCCTGAGATCTTATAAATGCTATCGTCTCTTCCCAAGAGAGTATTCCAGTAGATGCTCCTATTGCTGAAACTGAAGAAGCGCCTACTGCATTAGCAAGCACAGCACAATCCCGAAGTTTCCATCCCTTAACTAACCCAGCTAGAAATCCAGCAACAAAAGAATCACCTGCACCAGTTGCGTCTACTGCCTTTACCTTGAACGCAGGGATAGTAAACTCCTCGTCCTTGGTCTTTATATAGCATCCTTCAGCGCCCATCTTCAATCCTACCACTTTAATACCATAACTTAAGAATTTATCAGCTATCTTCGATGGTTCTTCTTCTCCTACGATCATCTTTGCCTCTTCAATACTTGGCAAGAAAGCATCTGTATACTTAAGGCATGGTTCTATCGTCTTCATCCACCTGTTAGAAGAATCCCAGGCAGTATCGAGAGAAGTTAATATGCCCATATCTTTGGCGCGTTTCATAACTCGTGCCATGGGCTCCCCATCGAATTTCGGAAGGAGAAAAGCACCAGCGATATGAAGGATCTTTGAGCCTTCTATTAATGAAAAATCTACATCATCTTCAGTAAATTCTGCATTAGCCCCTATATAATGGATGAAGCTTCTCTCGCCATCCTCATCAACCATAACAAGGGTAGCAGAGGTATTCGTTGAAGGATCTCTCTTTATCCCTTCAGTATTAACGCCAAAAGAACTTATAGTATTTATAAGAAAGTCACCAAATCCATCTTGTCCGACTTTACCTATTATCCCAGTATCAATAGATAGTTTCCCTAAAGCATTCCCAGTATTTGTAGCACATCCGCCTGAGCTAAGCTGGAGATCATCCACAAGGACTAATTTACCTTTTGCAGGTATTTCCCTTACTGGTCTCGCTACAGCGTCAGCAACTAAGATACCCAAACAAACTACATCAGCCATGATAAAATAACGCCGCACAAAGGACCGCCCTTTTATGAAGCTGTCAAAGAATGCGGCTTCCTCCTTTCTCATGTATAAATTTCAGTACGGGAAGAAGGTTTTAAAGAAGTTTCTCCCAAAGCTCTTTGTAAGGGGCTGGAATTAATGCGGAACCTGCTAAAACTCCTTCTTCCTTAGCAAATCTTTCACCAACTTCCAAAGCAGCCTGCACAGCTCCTACATCTCCTGTAAAGTACACTAAGGATTTTCCACCCATTCCTCGAGCCGTTCTTACCTCAAGCAAACGGACTATAGCTGCCTTAGCCACTGCATCTGCCGCTACTATAGCTGATGCTACAGAAAAGGTCTCTATAATCCCGAGTGCCTCTAAATCATTATCATTTATCTCAACTGTTCCTGTAAGAGCAGGAAAAACTGCATCATCTACATTTGCAAGAATAAATTTATCTATAACTCCAACATTCGATACCTTTATACCTGCTTCAATTGCACTATTAACTGAGCTAATATCACCTGCTATCATCGCGATGAATTTTCCGGGACATACAGGCATTCCCTGGATGAGTTCCACTCGGGCAGTTTTTACCATGGCATCTGCACCAAGGATCCCCTTAGCTATACTATTAAACTCAAGTAAACCAATGGCCCTCTTCACTCGAAGTTGACGTAAATCGGCTTTCTATAATAACTACCGAAATACGCCGTACCCCCCTTCCAAAGACTTAATAACAACTTTTCCCTTATGTTACCTCTCTATTATTATGGTTTCCCTATCCACTTCACGAACTGTTCCAGAAATACTAGCATGAACCCTAGCACCTAAAGCCCCTTCTGGGATCTCTCCTATTAAGTCTCCCTCTTTCACCACATCGCCAACATTTACTATAGGCTGGGACGTAGCTCCCACGTGTTGTTTTAAGAGGAGAACTACTCGTTTAGGTTCATACTCCTCTTCTGTTAAGGGAGCTCCTACATTTAACTCAGCTAACCCTAACCTATATATTAACCGCTTTACAGGTATCTTTCTGAATTCCCTCATTGGATCAGCAGTTAGCTCCTTCTCATGATGTGGATTTTTGAATCCCTTCTGTGCAAAGACTCTCTTTATCTCCATATTCATCTTTCGTGGAGATAATCCCATTACGCAGGCAAATTCATCACAAACTCCACATTCTGAACAGAGAAAAGCCTGAGTTATGGCTTTAACATCAGAAGTTATTCCATAGCTTACTGCCCTTAATGTGGTATGGGGTTCGATAGCGTGCCCTAATAGATGTCTAGGACAGAGATCAGTACAGAGACGGCATTGACAGCAAACGGACATTGCACGCTTTATCTCTATTGAAAGAGCTCCTGATTTGCTCTCAATCAAAGGGTGGCTCTTATTTAAAAGTATGAGGCCCTTTGTGGTCTTGGTTATAGGGGCAGAGATATTTGAAACGATCTTTCCCATCATTGGACCGCCCTCTATTACCATATAGTCATCACCTATTAACGAACCACCAGCTAAATCTATAGCCTCCCTTATACTAATTCCAATAGGGAGCCTTGCAGTTACTGGCCTTTTGACTTCTCCTGTTATAGTCACATACGTTCTTGTGACTGGAAGTCCTTTCAAGGCTTTACTAACATTTAATAAAGTCTCCACATTAATGACGACCGCCCCAACCATAAGGGGGATTCCCCCTTCTGGAACGATCTCCCCTATTACCTCATGTACGAGAACCTGTTCATCACCTGCAGGATAAAAGTCATCTAAAAGAAATAAGTCTAGCTCTGATGCCTTAGAGACTTCATCCCGCAGAGCTTGCTCTGCCTTATCATACTTCCTCTTAAGAGCAATTACGCCTCGCTTTGCTCCTGTCGCTTGGCAGACAGCTCTAAGTCCCTGGACAACTTCTCTTGCATGAACCTCCATTAATTGTTGATCCACCCTTAAGAGAGGTTCACACTCAGCGCCATTGACTATAACTACATCTATATCCTTTGCAGCTATCTTCACGTGGGTCGGAAAACCTGCACCACCAGCACCTACAACACCGGTCTCCCGCACTGACGCCACGATCTTTTCAGAAACCATCATCTTTAGCCCCCACCATATCTTCTTTTAATTCATTACCGGATAGAAAGGCCCTTGGTAACAACTAATCTTCGCTCACGCGTGAAGGACCTAGCTGAAGTGACTCCTTCGCCTGTAGGTCCAGCTATTGTAAAGGTTATGTGCCCTTCTGCACCATCCCCAAGGGCAGCCGAAGATGGACCATTTACTACAAAAGCAGTGGTATCTATAGCTCGTGCATACCTAGTTATCCTATCTATATTCTTAGAATGGACTAAGGCTGTATGCCTAAAACCATGCTCCACCTGGACTGCGAGTTTTAATGCCTCTTCAAAGGTTTTAACCCTAACTATAGGGAGTATGGGCATAAGCTGTTCCTCTTGAACGAGAGGATGATCTTCATCTACTTCAATAAAGGCCATCTTTACGTCTTTACCTGAAGGAACTCCTGAATCCACACCAGCTTCTTTTAAGATATACAAAGCATCCTTTCCGATAAACCCGCGATTTACTTTGTCATCCTTAAAGATAGCTTTAGTAAGTCGCTCTATCTTATCCCTGCCTGTAACTTCAAATGCTCCATTTGCCACCAAATGCTCAATAAGCTCATCAGCAATAGAATCTATGGCGATTATCACCTTCTCTGCTATGCAAGGCAGGTTATTATCAAAGGAAGCACCACTGATTATATCCTGTGCTGCTTTCTTTAAATCAGCGGTTTCATCAACTACTACTGGTGGATTACCTGGTCCTGCTCCAATAGCCTTCTTCCCAGAAGAGAGAGTAGCCTTAACTACACCAGGACCGCCAGTAGCAACTACTAGTTTCACATCTGGATGTGCCATAACCTTATTAACTACATCTAAGGTAGCCTCTTGTACGCATACAAGAAGATTTTCAGGACCCTTAGCTTCCTTTATAGCCTTATTTATAACTTTTATAGTTTCTATTGAAGATTTCTGAGCACCAGGGTGTGGACAGAAGAAGATACTATTCCCTGCTGAGATCATGCTTATACTATTATTAATTATAGTGGCAGTAGGATTGGTTATAGGGGTTATAGCTGCAATTAATCCATAAGGTCCCCGCTCAAAAAGGAGAAGTCCTCCATCTCCAGTAACAGCTTGAGTCTTTAAATCTTCAGTTCCTGGAGTTTTAAGGGCAGCTCCTATATTCTTAGAGATCTTATCCTCGTACCGCCCCATCTGTGACTCTTCAAATGCCATGAGCGCCAGCCTTTCAGCGTTAGCAACTACAGCCTTTCTAATAGAAGAGATTATCTCTTCGCGCCTCTCTATGCTTAACTTTACTAGTTCTCGCTGTCCTGCCTTAGCTGCTTTTATCGCTGCTTCATAGTGAGAGAAGAGACCATCGTGGCCTGTACAGGCACTGCCACACTCTCCGTTGCACTCCGTTTTTTCCATTTCCATAGTCTTTAAAACTTCTTCAACTATTGATGCTATGAGTCTTTCATCTATCTGCATACTTATTATAACCTGGCTACATATACTACTTAACCAGGTTTTTTCGCCCCTTTCGCATTATTGAATTGACTCTTCACCTAACGAAAGGTGATATATTCTATTAACCTAGTTTATCTGAACCTAAATTGGGGCAACTACTTAATTATCTTAGCTTTAGCCCCGAATGTTATTCCGGCGGCATTGGCGTCATCAGTATCTAGATGCATTTCAAGTTTAAAGGTATCCTTAACTCTTATCTGAACATTTTCAAATGTAAGAGCCTTTTCACCTGAGACAGCCACTCGTACTATATCATCATCCTTAACCCCATATCTTTCTGCATCAGAAGGGCTCATATGAATGTGCCGATTAGCACAGATTACGCCCTCTTTCAAAATCAAAGACCCCTTGGGTCCTACAAGGGTGAGGGAGGATGAGCCCGCCAGATCACCTGACTTGCGCACAGGGGGCGTGATACCTAGAAAGATTGCATCTGTTCGTGACACCTCAACCTGACTCTTGCTCCGCAAAGGACCTAATACCCTCACATTCTCCAGGGCTCTCATCTTAGGCCCAACTAGAGTTACTACTTCTTCAGCAGCAAATTCTCCAGGCTGGTAAAGGTCACGTCGTTTTGTCAGCTGATATCCAGAACCATAGAGCGTCTCTAAATCGGCCTGGCAAAGGTGAACGTGCCTTACAGAGACTCCCGTTGGTATAGAATCATCTTTCTTGTCTGGAGACTTGGTATCCATGCCTCCATTATATTTTAATTCCTTTAGGACTAGTTCTGTTACGATCTTTATGAGTTTGTCTCTTTCCAATGTGTTACTCCCCCTCCCCTAAAAAAATCGGTATACGCTCATCAGCCCTTGGGGAGTAATTTCTCCACATCAGAATGAGGTCTAGGAATGATATGCATAGCCACGAGTTCTCCTACTTTCTTAGCTGCTGCTGCTCCTGAGTCAACTGCAGCTCGGACAGCACCCACATCTCCTCTAACGAGAACAGTAACATACCCTCCACCTATCTTTTCATAACCTACGAGGCTAACATTTGCCGCTTTGACCATAGCATCTGCTGCTTCTACTGAACCTACAAAACCTCTTGTTTCAATCATTCCCAATGCTTCATTAGCCATCTTTTATTCTCCTTTCGAAATTTACTTCAGATTATTAAGCCTTAGATTTCTCTGCTTTTGTTCCTTCTTGACCTGGTATAATCTTTTCAGTATCCCCATCTGGACGTGGGATAACATGGACTGATACTACCTCTCCTATTTTCTTAGCTGCTGCTGCTCCTGCATCAACTGCAGCCTGAACAGCACCTACTTCACCGCGAACCATTACTGACACCAGACCTGAACCTGCTTTACAAGTCCCTGCAAGTGTCACATTTGCTGCCTTTGCCATAGCATCTGCTGCTTCAATGGCTGCTACAAATCCTTTTGTCTCGATCATTCCAAGGGCTTCTCCCCTTATATTAGCCATTTATACTTTCACCGTCCCTTTCGCCATATACCCATTGAGAAATATGGCTCTTATGAATTATATTCCTTAGCCAGCAACCTTCTTTTCACTCGCTAACCTACGCAGAACCTCTGAAACCAACTTAGTTATTTCTTCCTGAGATATATCAACTTTCGAACTATCGCAGCTCTTACATGTTTCAGAGGAAAAACTCTCTTGAGGGTTATCTAAATTTGCTAGGACACATGCCCCACAAGTCTGACAGAAAGCATTAGGTGCTTGGCATATCGTGGAGGACCCGAATATATCCATCTTTTCCATAACAGTTTCTTTAATGGCTTCCCTAGCCATGAGCATTAGATCTGGGAAGCTAAAGAAATCAGGATCTTTTTGGAGTTTATCCTTTATCTGACGTGTGGCTGACTGCGACATCTCAGTAAATACGTTTATCTTACATATTCCAAGCTCGATGGCTTTGCGAAAATCTTCATTAGGGATTCCAGAACCTCCGTGGAGCACTAAAGGTATTCCTGTTGCATCTTTTATTTGAACCAGTCTTTCAAAATCCAGCTTAGGCTTTCTCTTATATAAGCCGTGAGCTGAACCTATAGCTACAGCCAGTGCGTCGACTCCTGTCTTCTTGACAAAATCCGCTGCTTGGTCTGGATCTGTATATAGAGCAGGATCTGACTGAGCTCCTTCGGTACCACCTTCTTCTCCACCCACATGCCCAAGTTCGGCTTCTACCGTAACTCCTACAGCATGAGCCATCCTCACTACGTCTCTAGTAGCTTGTACGTTCTCCTCGTACGGAAGTGTAGAACCATCGAACATAACAGAGGTAAATCCACATCGCAGAGCCCTCACTATAGTCTCAAAATGAATTCCATGATCTAAATGGAGTGCTACAGGAACTGGCACCTGCTCAGCAGCTCGCTGAATTACAGGGGATATTGATTCTAAATCTATATACTTGAAGTGAACCTCAGCGATATTAAGTATCACAGGGGAGCGTTTCTCTACAGCAGCCTCCAGAATGGCCTGTAAAGACTCTAAATTCACTACATTAAATGCCCCAACGGCATATCTCTGAGTATCTGCGTCACTTAACATCTCCCTTAAATTAACTAAGCCCATCTAATATCACCCCTCCTCCCCTTGTTCTCTAGAATTTCGACAATTTAACCTAAAATCCTTCTCTTTAAATGACCTCTTTTTTAAACTACGATGACCTCAATTCCTGCATCTTTAAAAGGTTTTAATTGCTCTTCAGTTGCACCTGAATCAGTTATAATGCCATCAATATCTTTTAAAGAAGCAAACGAAGCAAAGGACACCTTATCAAATTTGCTGTGGTCAACCAAGACCATAACTTTCTTAGCAGAGGCTATCATAGCCTTCTTTACCTCAGCTTCAAAGAGGTTGGTATTAGTGAATCCCTGGCGTAAGGTGATGCCGCTAGTGCCGATAAAAGCCCAATCGGCGTTGATATTCCGCAACATCTCCTGGGTCTGAGCTCCCACAAGAGAGAAGGTACTTGGTCGCAAGGTGCCACCTGTTACTACTAGGGTTATCCCTTCGCAATTAGCTAGCTCATTGATGATGTTCACTGCGTTGGTGACAACTGTTAGCCCACGACGCGTCTTTATATACTTGGCTACATACTGAACTGTTGTGCCAGCATCTAGCATTATAGCCTCCCCATCCTCGACCATATCAGCTGCAGCCTTGCCTATGCGCTGCTTTTCGGTGGCAAAGAAGTCTCCTCTCACATCCATTCCTAGCTCGCTATCGTCGACGCGAGTGGTCATAGCACCCCCATATGTCCGTTTGAGGAGACCGTTTTGTTCCAGCTTTTCAAAATCACGCCTTATGGTCCTATGAGATACATCAAAGAGCTCAGCTAGTTCCTCTACTTTCACAAATTTCCTCTCTTCAACCAGCTTGAGAATCCTATCCGCTCGCTCTTCAGCGAGTAATTCCATGGGAAGACCCTCCTCTCCCTTAATATCTCAGCGTTAACGCCATGTCCATATATATAATATTCGTGACAAGAATCGGAATTCCTTCTCTTTTGTAATTTTTTATACAATTTTTTAAAGTATATTTTAAGTTCCGTGAAAACAGAGAGCCCTCTACTTATTTTATATTTCTTCAAGTTTTTTGATTAATACGAATATTATGTGTAATAGAGGTAAAACTAATAGGTGTCTATGTTAAAGAAAAGGGAGAAGATAAATGCTAATAGTTTTACTTCGTAGTTTTATACTCTATTCATTACTGGTTATAGCCTTACGGGTAATGGGGAAAAGAGAAGTAGGACAGCTCCAGCCCTTTGAACTAGCATCTGTAATCCTTATATCTAATCTAGCAGCTGTACCAATGGAGGATATAGATTTCCCATTATTAGGTGGCATAATCCCCATACTAGCATTAGTTATAGCTCAGGTGTTTCTTTCAGCAGCATCACTTAAGAGCACTACAGCACGAGCACTTATATGCGGTACTCCAAGTGTAGTTATTGAGAATGGAAGAATAATAGAACATCAACTTGAGAAACTCCGTTATAATATAAATGACCTATTAGAACAATTAAGAACAAAAGGTTACTCAAATATCGCAGATGTAGAATTCGCCATCTTAGAACCTGGTGGACAGTTGAGCGTGATCCCGAAATCACAAAAACGTCCAGTTACCCCAGAAGACCTTCAAATATCTACTAAATACGAAGGGCTCCCTCTACCACTAATAATAGATGGAAAAGTCAATAAAGAGAACCTTTTAAAAGCGCAATTAAATATAGAATGGTTAGAGACTGAGTTAGCAAAGTTTAGTGTAAAATCACTAAAAGATGTGCTCTTCGCGAGTCTCGATACCTCAGGGAACCTCTTCTTTCAAAAGAAAGATGGCGCCCCCTAGAACTATTATAACTTGAAGGTAAGGTGAAAGAGATGAAAACTGTGCTTCCCATTACAATTCTTCTTATTCTCCTAATAGTCTTTGGAGTTTTATCTTATCAAAGGATCCATGTATCTGCAGAAGAGCTTTTATCTCAAATCGATTCAATAGAAGCCCTTGTAAATGCGGAGAAATGGCAAGAGGCTAAATTTGCCCTTGATGGATTGAAAGAAGCTTGGAAAGGCACTAGTACTTTATGGAGCATACTCTTGAACCATAGGGAGATGGAAAATATAGAATTGTCCATCTCCAAATTAGATCGACTCATAGCTTCAAAGAATATAACTCTTATACCGTCAGAGATCGCAACGCTACGCCTTTTTATAGGTCATATACCTGAGAAGGAAACCTTTGCGCTAAAGAATATATTTTAGCTATTTCAAAGACTGTAGGCCTCTTTCTTTATCTCTACAGTCTCTCCTCCCTATTCTACTGATTCTAAAGCTCTTAAGATAATAGCAGTGGACTTGGCAGCTGCTTTCGCATTACATGGAGTATCTCCACTATTGCGTATAGCATCTTCGTGCGCAGCTAGGGTCTCCCTATTCCGCTATCTAATATGATCTCAGGGGCAAAATCGCTAGCCAATGGGAATGTCTTTCTAAATGGTTCACTAATTTACTCCCCTTTACAGGTATCTGATACTTTCCTTTTTATTCGCCGTTTAAATGATATTTCCTTTCCCCTCTGAAGGAATTAATCAATATATAGAGAAATACTATTAAGGTATTAATCGCAACTATCCCAAGTTAACAGGAGGAAGAAATATGTCGGAACCCTTATTTAAGAAAGAAGGCCTCTCATTGCTTCAGCCTCGCCTGACTGCAAGAGACCTATTAATATATAGTCATATTCGCAAAGACCCTATTATAAAGTCGTTTCTATGGCTCATAGATGGAGAAGATAAAGATACATATGAGTTAGCTCAAGAAGAGGCTCGTCTCTTTGCTTCTCTAGCAGAATCAGTAGAAGGCTCCACCGAACCCATGGTGGAAAACGCATGGAAAAACCACCTTTTAAATCTTATTCTGGAATCGGAAAATATCTTCTCGTTAAAGGCAGAGCTCAACGGATTAAGTAATATGGGCTCTTCTTTAAAGAAGGCAGTAGAAAATGATCTTAGGTGCCTTCAGACCCTTTTCAATGTAGATCTCAACATGTTTTTCAAAGGAAGGTGTTTTCCACTAGATGGATTCAAAGATTCCTCTAAAGGACAGGGGGATGAATTAATGAATCTTAGGCTAAACATGAAGAGGGCTTTAGCTAATTGGAAGGATTGGGGTCTTCATATAGAGGATTTAGCAGAATACTATAGAAGAGTAGGTAGTGGCATCTTTGGTAAGTACTTAGCATTTAGATGGGTAGAAGGATATCTTGAAGGTATAGATGAGCCTGATCCTACTAGATTAGAAGATCTCATAGGATATGAGGCCCAAAGAAATGAAGTCATCAATAATACTGAGCAATTTGTCAGAGGATATCCTGCTAATAATATGCTTCTTTATGGAGATAGGGGGACTGGAAAGTCTTCTACAGTGAAAGCCCTGATATATAGGTTTGGAGGAACTGGATTACGCCTTGTAGAGGTATCGCAAGAAGATCTTAAGGATTTTCCACAGATTCTAAAGGGGTTAAGAAAACGAGCAGGACGATTCATTCTCTTCATAGATGACCTGTCCTTTGATGAAGGAGAAAGGGAGTATAAAGCCCTTAAAGCAGTCTTAGAAGGCGGCATTGAAGTACAGCCACCTAATATTCTTATATATGCCACATCTAATCGACGTCACCTTGTTAAAGAGAGATTCTCAGATTCTCAAGATACCTCGTTTAGGAAGATTCCAGGTGAAGACGGGGAAATACATGTAGAGGATACTGTCCAAGAGAAACTCTCATTATCTGATAGGTTTGGACTTACAGTAACCTTTTTATCTCCGAATCAGGAAGGATATTTACGAATCGTTGAAGGACTGGCCGAACAGAGAGGTCTAGAAATTTCTTTAGAAGAACTCCGAAGAAGAGCTCTCCAATGGGAGCTATGGCATAATGTACGTTCTGGTCGGACAGCCCGTCAATTTATAGACCAATTAGAAGGTGAGTTGGCTTTAAAGAATCAGTAGACTTTTCTTATCTGGATCCTGGAATAGTAATGTTCCAGGATCTCCTTATAGTTATAACCACGATCCGCCATATTCGCTGCACCTGTCTGTGACATACCTACAAGATGCCCAAATCCACTTCCATAAAAAAAGACCTGCTCAGGGAGGCCATCCTCCCCATAAGATGTCTCCATTACGAACCTATTGCTCTTTAATCCTCCTAGCACAGACCTTATAGCATCCTTCTCTACTACATACTGACCTTTTGTCCCCTGGAACCTTATAGCCTTTACCACCCCTCCTTGCCCACGTGCAAGAGGTATTATTCCAGTGAGAACCCCTATATCTCTCCCAGACTCCCTTAACTTTCTTTCCATCTCGTCCCGTGTAAGGATGCTCCTCCACCTATAAGCTGAAGAAGATCCATATTTCCCTGGCATACTAAAGGAAAATGGAGAAGTCTTTATCCATTCATGGAGCTGCATAGGAGGTAAAGGGAAATCCAAGGTACTCTTTTGATCTATAATCTCTTCCTTACCTTGTAAATAGGGAGTTTCGGGTCCTCCCCATACATCAGCACTGCTCTCAGCATACCCACCATGGTTAGATGAATATACTGCATCTATTATACTGTTGCCGTAGTATATGACCTCCCCACACGTCTCATCTACAGCTTGAGTGCTCAAATGAACCTCACCTTTGACCCCTTTATAATAAGCGCTCTGCACTGAAGAATCCACATCAAAATCCGAGATTTTATTGAGCCGTATAAGTGTATAAGACCTAGCAGCAACAGCCTGAGCCTTAAGAGCATCCATATGCCAATATGCAGGCATTTCAGAGGGCACAACAGAATAAAGGTACTCCTCAAGGCTAATATCGTTTACAGCTATAAATTTATCATTTGTATCTGCTATAAATTCAAAGATTCCGCGATAGCTTCTATCCTCTTCCCCTGCCCAGAAGTACCCAGTTCCGTAAGAGATATCGTAGAGTAGAATGACATCAGCAGGGTAATCAGGGATTATAAGAATGCGGGGTAAGGTACTCCGACCAACTAGAACACCGTCCTTTAAGACTTCAAAAGAACCACTAACACGGTGTATGGTCCATTCCTCATTGGCTTTGCCTTTAATTGTTCCAATCCCTTCCGTATAAGAATACATAGGCACACCATTTTTATCTCGAGAAATATCAATTGGCAAACGGTTCTCTACGAAGAACACTGAAAAATCGCCACCTACTTGAAACCGTACCTCTCGGGCATCTTTAAAAATGCGCACGTGCACCCTTGGAATATCTTCAATACCAGGGGGTGGACTTACCCTACGTAGAACAAGATTCCGCCGTGCAGCTTCTTTAACTTCCTCTATAGCTTGTACAATATCAGGTCTCTCGCTCTTTACCTCTTCAAGCTTACTAGCTATCACCTTATTATCCGGCTCTACTCTTGACGCCTTCTCTAGAGATTCCAGGGCTTGAGCGCTCTCATTAAGACGCAAATATGCATCACCTAGCAATCCATGGACTCCTTTAAGAGCTGATTCATACTTTAAAACACTTTCATACGAATCTATGGCCTTTTGAAATTCTTCAAGCTTCATAGAGACATTCCCAAGTTCCAACCGAGCTAGAGCATGACCAGGTTCTAATTTAATGGCATCTGATAGATGAATGGATGCTTCTTCATCCTTGCCAAGTCGTGATTTAGCAAGTCCTAGAACATAAAGGATCTCACTTTGTCTACTATATAACTTAAGGGCTCTTTCTAAGGCTACTATAGAATCTTCGTATTCTCCTGAACAAAAGAGAGTCCATCCCAGCTGAAAAAGGAGTTCCCCGTCATTCTCATTTGATGAGAGAAGATATATATATTCCAGACTAGCTTTCCCAGGTTCTCCTGCATCTTTATAGACTGCAGCTAAATTCAATCTAGCCTCATTGTGATCAGGATAATAGGTTAGGATTTCTCTGTAAAGACCAGCGCTAGCCTGAAGATCTCCTATATAGTAAAGGGTTGATGCTTCTTTCAGACGCTGATTAATATCAAAATCTGCTTTACCATGTGCCTTCCAGATACTAAACAAAAATACAACCATTACAAATATTATAATAACATTTCTTCTTATATTATGAATGCACATTTTAACCTCACCAATTAGTTCTTTCTTTACATTATAATAAATTGATTCTTCATGATTAATTTCGACATTAATGTCGAAACACCTCCCTTAATGTCGAATTCCGTTACTACAAAAGATTGTTTTATAGAGCCTGCACCCCTTGTTAAGATATCTCATATTCTATTTACTGAATAGATAAATAAGTGCGGGAGGGTTGACTAATGAATACCTTACAATATAGACGATATCCTTGGGGAGGGTTCGATAATAAAGGCACAGGTGATGGTAAGAGTGGTAAAGATGGTGAGAAGAAAAAAGGGGCCAATCCGTTCACCCTCTTTCTCATACTCATTCTCTTAATCTTATCTGACTTAGGAGCAATGTCCCTCATTTTAAATATTATCCGTAACCATTATATAAGGGACTAAGAGCCTATTTTCAGTTAAGAGTAGAAGGTTAAACGCAAGACCCCAATTTATATATTCCCAACAAAAGGAGGGAAAAGACTATAAAGAATTTTTATGCTCTAGAACCATGTGGTCTAAGGAGGCTACATTCTGTCTCTTTAACAATCCTGTCGTCTGAATAGAAATCAGGGAAGAGTTTCTTGCCTAGCTCCTCATGTTCACTTCGGATATTTTGCTGCAAACTTCGCCAGACAAGACATTGCTTACGTAAGACAGGGATAAATGCCTGATTGCCTCTGCTCCATGACGGGATATCCCCTGTTAACCTAATCAGTTCAACTTGAAGATGATAAATACCCGCCACATTGGTAGGAACCATAGATATCTCTACCTGTTGATTTACGCCTAAATCATATGGGGCAAGGTGCATCTTCAAATATAAGATATATACCTTTCCACTTCTGGTCTTCTCTGTTCTTGTACTACTCTCATAAGCATAACCACAGGCAGAATCCTTCTCTCCCATATTCTCAAAGACCCTCTTTATGAATGCAAGAGCGCCTATAGGTTCTTGTCCACTGAATATGAAGGGAAGAGTTAAAGTAAGATTAGAATTAAAGGTCCGCGGGAACCTCCATCGTCTTTCAATATTGGGAACTGAAAGTCTAGAAGCTACAACAGCTGGATATATAGTGGAGACCAGTACCAAACCAATTATAAGTATAACCGAGCGCATGGTAGCTAAAGATGAATAATCCAAAACCAATCCAGGTACCAGCTGGTACCTGGATATGATCATAGCAGCAATCCCTCCAAATAGATATCCAGATGTGCAACCAAGTATCGCATATACCATTGCTTCTGCTACAAAGAGTCCTCCTATGTGCATAGGGGATAGACCAACAGAACCATATATAAAGATTTCATCACGTCTTTGATGAACAGCTGAAAGCATTGTATTAAGAACTACAAGGCCTACTACTATCATTAGAACCGGCAAATTCTCTATTCCTTCAGCCGCTATAGTTCGCGAAGGACTATATTGATATATCCTTCCATCCATGAGTAGATAGATAAGGTATGGGAATTTCTCTACAACCTTTTCTAATACTGATATTATATCTGTTTTACCGTCACTTCTGAGAAGGAGCGCGGTTGGGAGCCCACCCATCTCTATTGTTTTTTCATATGGCAGGATAATAAAATCCCCTTTATTTCCATACGTATCTATTGTAACAAAGCCATTATAAACTAATAACTCTGGTTCAATAAAGGGTTTGCCATCCATGTCTACCATTGTATTTAACCTATTAGTATCAATGATCCCTATAACAGTAACCCTTATACCTTGATCTATGGTTATAGTTGCTCTGCTAAGATCATTTGCAGTGATCCCTAATGTATTAGCTAAATCCAATGGGATAATAGCAACATCCATATCATTCTCTTTAAACCACTCTCCACTAGTAAGGGCATTCTCGACGTTACTAATCATAACTTCATCAGGGGTAAGACCAAGTATAGCATTTACTTGAAAAGGTCTCCCTTTATACATACCATTTATCTCTTCTATGTTTTGAAGAAGATCATAATCCAGAAAGTCTTCATTTATTGTTCTATATAGCCCTCGAGCAGCACATAGATCCTTTAACCCAAATGAATCTGCTATAGATAAAAAAGTACTATATGATTCTGGTGGTAAAGAAGAGTTTACTTCGCTTCTAAGTATAAGACCCTCACGTCCTAAATAATCTGTTCTAATTTTCCCCACATCTGTCCTCTTATAAATAGTCATACTTGTTATTGATGTAAAAGATAAAACAGAAAAGGAAAGCAAGACCAAGGTGATGCAGGTAAAGATGGTTTGAAGCTTTCTCCTATTAGTATTAGAGAGGCCGAGGGAAAAAGCTGAGGCAATAGCAGAGAGCCTGCTCACATTTATTTCGAAACGGGATGGATTATCAAAATAAGTTTTGATCCATCTTTCAAATTTTCTAAATGGAGTAAGAAGCCAGGAGCCAACTGGAGTACTTATTATCAGAAGACCCACGAATCCATATAAGAAGAATTTAAAATAGAGCGCTATGTCGATATCTCTTCTTATGAAATAAGAAAGGGCAAGGCAAAGAGCTAGTATAAGGGTCCTAATAAGCATACCGCGTCTTGGATCTTTTGATCTCAAAAATATGCTTTGGAGAAAGAATGCAAATGGTACGAAGAGAAAAAGATAGAATGTCACAGTAGTTTCCTCCCTTTTGTCAGCCGATAATGGCTCGCTACCCCCATAAATACCAGGACAAGGAATTTTTTAGAGGTTTAGAATTTCTATTATGAAATAATTCTCCGTCTATCCTAGAATTCCTTCCTTGTCCTTTTATTCTTCTACATATTTTTTTAAATTCGAGGCAATATATTAACATAAAAATAAAAGGAGGATGGATGTTTATGCCTACTATAAGATGTGCTGTTAAGTCTTGCCATTACTGGGGGGAGGGAGAATACTGTACTGCAGATCAGATATGGGTAAAGAATGATGTCTTTATTCATGATACAGGAATGGAGATAGGCGCTATAGGAGGAAAAGATCGAACCGAAATGAAAAAAGAGGGGAAGAATGCGAAAGAATCCTCCAAAACTTTTTGTGAAACCTTTAAGCCTAAAGAGGCTGGAAAAATGTCATAATAAAATATGGTCCTAGGAAGACAAAGAATATGCTCCCTAGGACCTATACTCAGTAAGGTGTTACTCTACTACTACAACATCGTAAAGGTTTAATTCTGGAAGAATAAACTCAATACCAGACTCATTGCGTGTAAAGTTTAACTCCTCTTTGTCCCAGAGTGTATAGATACGTTTTACATCTACACCTGGAAGCACCACCTTAATTCCATAGATAGGTATTATAGTGCTCATTGGTCTCTTCATATCACCAGTATTATTTACAAAGTGCAGGAGAAGGCGCTTTTTGTCTTCTTCTACATTTTGGCTCCTTAATTCTACTTGTACAGTTGGTGGGGCATCCACAAAGATTTCAAAGTCTTCATTCTTTGACCATTTGACTGTAGCCAATGCCAATGCCTGGTGATCTTCGATCTTAAAGTTGGTATATGTTGTTCCAAGGAGATAAGGCAGATAAGCCACATTTCCCTCTCCATACTTACTTAAGACAAGTCCAGGATAGCGTGATTCTCCTTTAGGGGCTGAATAAAACTTCCCTATACGTTCCAAAAACTTAATAGGTATGGCAGCCTTCTCCCCTACCACTATCTTCAGGGAATAGAGAGGTTTAGAAATGAACTGGCCGTCTCTGAGACAACCAAAGTTCTCTTTTGCCTTAAGGTATTCTTCTGCTACAACAGTTCCCATACTGCCTTCTATTTTAGATATACACAAAAGATCGCTAAGTGCGTTCTCCTCTCGTATATTCCCCTTCTCGTCATAAGAGCCAGTCTCGAATGAGGCAACAAGATTTCCACCGTCTTTAACATAAGCGTATAAAGCAGAGATCTGATCGTCTGTGAGACATGCGGAATTAGGTAAGACTATTACATCATACTTCGCTAATCCCTCTGAAGTCAAATCTTTATCTAGGATAACATCATAAGGGATATGGCCTCTACTGAGCATTACGCACCAGCCATAGAATTCGCTTCCCTGGATAGTGTCACAGACTCTCTTTCTCTTCTTCCAATCTCTTGTTATTGTACCACTGCTTAAATTCACACCTAGATCTCTTTCAACTCCTGTTACTACATCTCCGTAGATATCATCTAATTGCGAAAGATAGAAAGTATTGCTCTGACTGGAGAAGAGTACTGCAACTCGAGCCTCTGAGAGAGTAGAAGTATAGTACTCTTCATTCTTTGCTAGAAATCCTTGTATCTCCTTTATAGGAGCAATAGCCTGTTCCCTACTGTGGTCTAGTGCGTAGTCGAATATTGCAATCCATGGATTAGCTCCACAGGCTACTGTCTGGGCTACCGCAAGTTGAGCTTCGATAAATGGCAGAGGTATATAGTGCCAGCTTCCTAAGGCATGATGACTAAAGACAACAGCTGGTTTGCCGCCAGCCATAAGGTGCTTAGCTGTGAGTGCCCACTCTAAAATGGCTTTAGTCCCTGTTGTATTACTAGGATGGAAGAAGGATTCTGCGCCATTGAAGTGTTGATAATCTCCGACTTTCTCAATGTTACGGGCTACGCGCCATGAGCCCCCGTGCCAGCTACCTGCATTTAAGAATATTACTCCATCTGGGTTTATATCTTCCATAGCTTTCTTTGAATCCGATAAATATTGTGCCATAGAGTTTTCTCTGAATTCTATAAAGTTTTTCCATCTATCATCAAACCAGTCTTCTTCTTCAGGAATATCAGTACCATATTGAGCTTTAAAAGCTTTCCTACAAGACTCACAATAACAGCAACCACTGAATGTAACTGGGCCATCAAGGAAGACTCCATCAATTCCTGTTTTCATTACTTCTCGTATAAGATCCCATGACCACTCTCCCCATTGAGTATTAACGCAGAAGGTTGTACCTCCTCCATAAAGGGGACTAACCTGACCGTAAGCTCTCCCATCAGCGAGCCTTTGCTGCCACTCCGGATGTTCTTCTGCAAATTCATAAGAGAACCAGTGCATATTTAAATATGCCAGTACCTTAATACCATAACGTCGAGCATGGGGTAGATATTCTCTTATTAGATCAAAGTCGCCTAAAGCCTCATACTTCTCATACTTTGATGTATTAAAAGTAACTTTATGACCTAGTCCAGGTGCAATTCCAGGAGTCCCTATGACCCACTCACAATTAATATTCCAATCATCTCGTTTTGATCTTGCTAAAGCATCAAGGTCAGCTTCTTTCATTCTGACTAGATCAGATATATAATCTAGTCGCATCATCCTTACAGGTCTTTCCCACCATTTCATTGAATTACCGCCACTACTAGGCAGTACTCACCTACCTCTCTTAATATTAAGACGAATATGAAGTAGCTGCTCTTCGTAAGTATAAACTATATTATAATTTAAGTTTATACTTCTATCTTAACTTTGTCAACATTGTTTTAGAAAGTATTATAAAACTTGTTCTTCGTAATCATTAAGAAGGAATGATAAGATAAATGTCGAAGTAATTCATAAAAAGAGGTTCGTCAACAACTCGGACCCGTAAAGTTTTGAAAGGAGCGCGAATTTCATATGAAAATCCTAGCTGTCGGGGCCCATCCTGATGATCTAGAAATAACATGTGCAGGGACCCTGGCTAAATTTGTGAAAGAAGGACATGAAGTGACTATGTGCCATGCATTAAATGGTGATAAGGGGCACTTTCATATTTCCCCAAGTGAATTGGGACCTACTCGTATAGAGGAAGCTAGACTAGCTGCAGAATCTATAAATGCCAAGGCTCTATATGCTGGTTACCGCGATTGCGAGATCCTTTATACCCCTGAAACCCTTGCTCGTTTCGTTGATATTATAAGGAGCGAAAAGCCTGATCTCATAATCACTCATTCTCCTGATGACTACATGCCAGACCATATAATAACTGGCCAACTCGTTACTGATGCCAGTTTCCATGCAACAGTACCATACTTTAAAACCAAGGTGGAAGAAGCTCATGATGTCCTACCACCTATATATTACATGGATAATTTCGCGGGTTCAAACTTCTTACCAACAGAATATGTAGATATAACTGATACATTGGAACTTAAAAAAGAAGCTATGCGAAAGCACGAGAGTCAGATTATATGGCTTATGGAACACGATAACGTTGATATACTAGACTTAATAGAAACAGTTGCAAAGTTTAGAGGACTTCAGTGCGGAGTAAAGTATGCTGAAGGTTTCAAAAAATATGAAGGCTGGGGTAGAACTGTTACTAGACGGCTACTCCCATAGAAAGAAAAGTGGGAGCTTTGCTCTGACAGGTTTCCTTCAGGGGTGCAAACAATAAAATTACAAATGTTTTTGAGTGCAAAATTATAACAAGTTTTGCACTCTTTTATTTTGTCTAAGTTTGGGTATATAGTTAACATTCGGAACAAAAATAACGATTTTTACATAGGTTTTTACATTTAAAAGCAAGGGTAAAAGGATGCACACCTTTTATTAATTTTTCTATGAGATAATTTTCTTAACACGTAATATAAGGGATTATCTTTAGAATTAACTGACTCAAGCGTTGTAGATTCCAATAGCGTTATTATACGTATAGGGAAGGCATCGGTTGAAGCGCGTTCAAGATTCGATAGGAACTTAATAGTTGATATTATACAGACGTTGGTGAAGATATCTACGTATATATCTCACCTGCGGTAGTACGGATCTATGTAAATCCATCGATAGATCAACATTTATAGTATAACCGATCCATAGATTCCTTTTCCCCGTACCTATTTATTTTTTTATAATCGTAAGTAAGATAAAATAAAAGGCCTACATTAGGATCATAATGGATTTTGGCTTTGCATAAATGTCTAGAAAGAGGTCATTTTTAATGGCCTACTCGCGGTGCAACCACTAAACCTTTAAAATAAGTAGACGAGAGTTTCGCTGATTGTTGGTTGGACTATCATTAGAACAAAAAGCGCATATCCTACGGTAAACGCTTGAATAGTTCTATTATATGGTAAAAATGACTTTTCCCGAAATAATACTTCTTAGTAGGAATCCGGTCCCAAATGTCAAATTATTTATGCATAAAGAAGATAATAGATGAGTCGGGAAACTTAATAAATGAAGAACGACTGCAAAATCGGATCGTGCTATTATAACAACAGGTTACTGAATTGTCGGCTCAGGTGGAGTGGTATCAAGAACAGTTCCGTCTAGGCTAGCACTGGAGGAATGTCTCTTTTATTTAACGAAGTAAAGGCTACGGTAGAGCTTTCTGAGCTAGAAAATTATTACCTATAACCGCCGAAAAGATGAGTTGCGAGGATGTCCCAAAACCCGTGGA
>DIRN01000039.1 GCA_002426645.1 Firmicutes bacterium UBA5435
CTCCTATTATATCACATTATGCCGCATTATGCTACATATAAATGTATAGAAAATAAAAAAATAAGCCTTGTAAGTACTGTCCCACAAAGCGTTTTATTTATAGGTTGCAAATTTGGCTGCAAAATTCCCGGTGAAGATAGAAGCTTATTATCGATAATAGACCCAATAGTAAGTTTTAGAGGCTATTTCCCCTCTAGAACCTCCGATTTAAAGAAAAAAACCTCTTTACAAATAGCTGCTTCATATGATATAATTAAATCGAATCCATAGTTTGATAGGTAAACCCAACGTCTATGTGTCACTGACATGAGCGGTCCGGTACAGGCAGCCATTGCGTTGGTTCTATCGAACACCTCAAAAAAGCCCTGCTTTTAAAGGAGCGGGCTTTTATTTTTATGGAAAAGGACAGCTCTCTCCAAAAGAAGCTGCCCTTTAATACTTTTACAGATTAGGCTCTCTCAATATACTCCCCTGTTCTGGTATCTATCTTAAGCACATCGCCAGTCTCTATGAAAAGAGGTACCTGAACCATAGCACCTGTCTCCAGCTTTACATTCTTCGTTGCACCAGCAGCAGTATCTCCCCTTACCCCTGGTTCAGCCTCAACTACCTCTAATTCTACAAAAGTAGGCAACTGTACTCCAAGGATTTCACCTTGAAACAAACGTATATATACGTTCATATTCTCCTTAAGGAATTTAAGGCTATCGCCAAGTTTATCTTCGTTCAAACTCAACTGTTCGTAGGACTGAGTATCCATAAACACATACTCTGTCCCAGCGTTATATAGATATTGCATTTCTTTGCTCTCTATAATAGCCTGTTCCATCTTTTCTCCTGCACGAAACGTCTTTTCATTCATATACCCTGTCTTTACATTCTTCAATCGGGTTCGTACAAAAGCAGCACCTTTACCTGGTTTTACGTGTTGAAAATCAACTATCTCATATATATCCCCATCAATTAATATTGTTAGACCAGTCCTAAAATCACTGGTAGATATCATAATATTCCCCCCTAAAATAATCTAGTAAATTTACTTTAATATCAAAAGATCTTTGGTAGTCTTAGTCAAGATCTCAGCGCCATCTTCATGAATGACCACAAGATCTTCTATTCTGACACCTCCCCATCCTAGCAAGTAAATCCCAGGTTCTACCGTTACCACCACTCCAGGTCTAAGGGTATCTGTCCCTTTCTGTGATAAAACAGGAGACTCATGAACCCTCATTCCAACACCATGACCTAATCCATGACCGAAGAATTCTCCATATCCTTCTTCAACAATAATAGAACGAACTAAACTATCGAGAGCTTTACAACTCATACCAGGTTTTACAGCCTCTAATCCCGCGAGTTGAGCACGGAGAACTATATTATATATTTCTTGCGCTTTACGCGAGACATTACCAATAGCTACAGTCCGTGTGCAATCTGAACTATATCCCTCAAAGATAGCACCAAAATCTATAGTAACAAGATCTCCATCATGTAAAGGCTTCGCCGATGCGGTACCATGGGGTAATGCTCCTCGCTCCCCTGATGCTACAATAGTATCAAAAGAGGCTCTTTCACCTCCGAACTTACGAAAGAGATACTCAAGTTCAATGGCAATATCCCTTTCTTTCATTCCTGGCCTCATAATCTCAAGAATACGCAAGAAGGCTTTATCACTGAGCTTTGCAGCGTTTCTTATCTTCTCAATCTCTATATCATCTTTTATCATACGAATTCTTTCAATTACGCCATTGGTAGAAACCAACTCTATGTTCTTTGAGAGACGTGATAAATCATCATAATCTTTAAAACTCATATTCTCTGATTCAAAGCCCACATTCTTGAGGCCTTTATCTACCATTACTTCCACTAAGGTCTCAAAGATGGAAGGCCCATGGCGTATAACTTCAAATTCATATGTCTCGGATTTCGCCTGCTCAAAATAGCGAAAATCCGTAATCAGATAAGCTCCTAGCTCTGTAACAAGGAGCAAACCAGAGCTCCCAGTGAACCCACTTATATAACGACGGTTTATAGAATCAGTAACTACGAACCCATCAAGTCTCTTTCTATAAATATCCTCCCTAAGCTTTTGGAGTCTCATTTAGAGAATTTTCCCCTTTCTCGTATGACGAATTATCTTAATGAGCCCCATAAGACCTAACTCATAGCTTAATTGGCCGAATCCAGAAATCTGCCCTTGCACTATAGGAGCGATGACTGAGGCCTTACGGAATTCCTCTCTATTATAGATGTTCGAAAGATGTACCTCAACCGTGGGGAGAGCCACAGAGGCGAGGGCATCACGAATCGCAATGCTATAATGGGTAAAAGCCCCTGGATTTATTAAAATGCCTTGGGCTTGGTTTTGCGCTTCATGTATCCAGTCTACTATCTGCCCTTCCCAGTTGCTCTGTAGGCACCGAATCTCTATGCCTTCTCTATCAGCAATATCCTTAAGGACTTCATTTATCTCATCAAGAGTAATAATACCATATACATTAGGTTCCCTCTTCCCTAATAAGTTAAGATTAGGACCATGGAGCACATATATTACCATCCCCATCCCCCTTTCGCGAAAAGATTCTTTTGGGTCTCTAACGTCTCTTTTAAAAGTGATTCCGAGACGTCATCTCTCATCCTCACCTTACCAATAGCTTCAGGAAGGATAAACCTTATCCGCCCATCTCTAAATTTCTTATCGTATTTAAAACCAGTGATTATCTCCTCGACTTCAAGATCATCCCAGATCAAAGGGAGACCAACACCATGCAAAAGATTTACTATCCTTTTGGTTATTCCTTTACTTAACCCCATACGCTCACTTAAAAGGGCAGCGCTTACCATTCCAATAGATACTGCTTCTCCATGTCGGTATCGTGCGAACTTACTAGCTCTCTCAACAGAATGTCCAACAGTATGACCGTAATTTAAGATAGCTCTAAGGTTAGTCTCTCTTTCATCCTGCTCTACTACTGCAGCCTTTATCCTGCAACATCTAGCTACTATACGTGGGGAATCTCCTAGTTCTCCACGAGAGAGACCATTAATATTTGATTCAAGGATAGAAAAAAGTTCTTCATCCCATATGACTCCATATTTAATAACCTCAGCTAACCCTGAGCGAAATTCTCGTTCAGGCAAGCTCTTTAAAACTTCGATATCACTTAAAACAAATTTTGGCTGATAGAAAGCACCAATCATATTCTTTCCTTTAAAATGGTTGACTCCCACCTTACCTCCAACGCTGCTATCCACTTGAGCTAATAGAGTTGTTGGAATCTGAACGAATGGTATTCCACGAAGATATGTTGCAGCAAAAAATCCTGCCACATCTCCTATCACACCTCCACCAAGGGCTATAACAGGTGAATTTCTATCGCAACCAAACTCTATAGCTTCATCGTACAAACGCGCGACTACCTTTAGATCTTTTGTTCCTTCACCATCAGGCAACTCTATAACACGAAGGTCAAAACCTGCATCTCTAATAATGGATTCCACATACTCACCATAGAGTCTTTGTATAGGAAAACACGTGATTAAAAGCGCCTTCTCCCCCATGTCGTTCTCTTTTAAAAGAGAACCTATTTTAGACAGAATCTGCGAGCCCACATACATAGTGTAACTATTCTTATCTAGATTTACACTACAAATTTCCATGCTAAATCCTCCAATTCAACGAACAAGCTCTACCTCACCCCAAACCCCCATTTTACTCCCTTTGATCACAACAACTCCTAAGACCCCTGGGATTTGCTTAGCCTCTTCAATAGCTTGGGGTATATCCGTATGAGATTTTACAATGTTCCCTATACCAGTGGCCACTGCATCAGCAAGGGCAGAATTCTTAGATGTAATTACAACCGCATCTGCTGTACCAAAACTCAATGATGAGCCAACAGTCCCTGAAGAAGTGCATATACCTAAGGGCGTCGCCTCTGCCTTTATTAGCATTGCTAAACGCCCTGAAAAAGGAGAGTCACCTGCAAAGATCCCTATTTTTCTTTGGAGGTTAGTAGAGATGAAGATATCCCCTCCATTTTCTAGGATCACCTCATCCACTACTTTTAAGAGATCTCTCCCAACAAACTCTGCAATGGCACCAGCTACAGCTGCCATTGGACCAGTTCCAGCCATTTGTCCAGCTAAAGCCATGCTTTTAACGATTTGAGGCGCATCTTGGAAAATAGGATAGGGCTTAAGGCTAGCAAGAAAAAGAGGATCGCGGGATATATACTCTTTAATTTGACCACGATATTTAAAAAGCAACCTTTCAGTGAATGCTTTGAGGTTCAGATCTCCGCGCTCTCCTTCTCGAATCTCACCTACATAGACAAGTATATCGCTCTGGCCTACGCAGACTCGAAATTTTTCAAGATCCTCGGCAGCTATAGTCTTTCGATAAGTCCTTTCAACAAACATCTTCTCGCCGCCCCATATTAATAGTTTCAAGCTGTAAACTTTACTACCATAGCTCGCACTGGGCAAGCCTTTACACAAGCTTCACATACCACACATCTAGCACCGTCAAAATGTACTTCCATACTTGGTCGTTCTATATAAAGAGCACCTGTGGGGCAAAGTGTGGTACATGC
Organism: Firmicutes bacterium UBA5435; assembly: GCA_002426645.1. Classification (GTDB taxonomy): domain Bacteria; phylum Bacillota; class UBA5435; order UBA5435; family UBA5435; genus UBA5435. The sequence goes on from DIRN01000039.1 coordinate 4,596, forward strand.
GCCACAATGAATGCACTTTGATTCATCCCATATAATATCCTGGCTTAACGGCTGAAACTTAACACCAAGACCCTTTAAATACTCTACACCTGCTTCAAAATCATCCTTTTCTCCACTCAACTCTAATACCATTAATCCTTCCTGATGTGGATTGATGCTAGCCTTGAGAATATTAAAGATCAGGTTGTACTCTTTAATAAGCTGATATATTATAGGTTTTTCGATCAAGGTAGATGGAAAATATAGTACAAACCTCTTACAGATCTCCACTTTACTTCCCTCCTTTTTGATTTAAAAGAATCTGAAGAATAGCATCACAAACTTCTTCTGGTCTGGCTCCATTAGTGTCTATTACATAGTCTGCAGCCAAAAGATAGTATTCATCCCTTAACTTTAAAAGTTCTTCTATCCTATTAAGCATATATTCACCTTGGAGTAGAGGCCGCGAGGAATCACCCTTTAATCGTTGGTATATGGTTCTTGGAGAAGCAGTAAGTAAAAATACAGTTCCGCTCCTCTTTAACTTTTCCCTATTGCCTGGAGTCAAGATAGCCCCACCTCCAGTAGCTATTACTTTATTGGATAGTCGAGTGAGTTCCTTTATTACCTCCTCTTCAAGTTTACGGAAGTACCCTTCACCATCTTCAGTAAAGATTCTATGTATTGATTTACCAGAGCGTTCTACTATTATATTATCTGTATCTATGAACTCCCAACACAGTCTGGTAGCAAGAGTATGACCCACTGCAGTCTTACCTGTTCCCATAAACCCTATAAGAATTATATTTTTACAGGTTTTTAGCGTCACACTCTCCGATCCCCCTTGCTTCTTCTTTCAACATATTCAATATAACCAGTGAAATTCCTCTTAGTTTCCGTTAAATTATCTCCGCCAAATTTCACCATAATAGCTCGGGCTATCTCAAAAGCTACTACAGCCTCGCCTACAACGCTAGCTGCGGGTACAGCACAGAAATCTGATCTTTCGTGACCAGCAGCAACAGATTCCTTAGTCATTATATCTACAGACATTAATGGTTTCATAAGAGTTGGGATAGGCTTCATGGCTGCTCTGCTTATAATTGGCTCACCATTAGTCATGCCGCCTTCAATTCCCCCAGCTCTATTGCTTTTCCTCTTAAAATCTATACCATTATGAATGATCTCATCATGAACCTGAGAGCCAGGCGATCTAGCACATTCAAAACCAGCACCGATTTCTACACTTTTTATAGCTTGTATACTCATAAGCGCTCTAGCTATGTTCCCATCTAGCTTCTCATCCCAATGTACATGGCTCCCTAATCCAACTGGTGCTCCTAAAACAATGACCTCGAAGACCCCTCCAAGGGTATCTCCATCTAGAGAAGCCTGATTTATAGCATCTATCATATCTAGTTCTGCATCGGGATTACCAGCCCTGACTATAGAAGATTCAGCATATTGAAATAGGGATTCATATTTCTCGGGGGTGAGAAACTCTTCTCTTCCTTTCCTGTAGCCAGCTGAACCAATTGAGAGTACATAACTACCTACTCTTATACCTAGCTCTTCTAAGAACCTCCTAGCTACAGCACCAACTGCGACTCTAATCGCTGTCTCTCTCGCGCTAGCACGTTCCAAAACATTTCTTATATCTTCATGATCGAACTTTATCGCGCCTGACAAGTCTGCATGACCAGGTCTTGGTCTGGTAAAAGGTTCCGCTACATCTCTGGGCTCACACGACATAATCTCCTCCCAATTTTCCCAATCCCTATTTCTTATAAAAAATGCAATGGGTGTTCCTAGGGTTTTCCCATGGCGAAGACCTGAGATGATCTCTACCTTATCCTTTTCTATCTTCATCCTACCGCCTCTACCAAACCCCTGTTGCCTTCTGGCTAGTTGTTCATTAATATATTCAGCTGTTAACATGAGACCAGCAGGTATCCCTCTAATTATAGCCACTAACCCTTTACCGTGTGATTCACCGGCTGTTAAATACTCCAGCATAAGGAGGAATTCCCCCTTCCAAAAATATTATATTACTAATCCTGATAAAGAAAAGATTACACCTATGGTTAAAAAAGGTCCAAAAGGGACTGGATCGCTTTTTTTCTTCTTTCTTAGGAGGATAAGGAGTACACTAACAAGGCTCCCCACAACTGAGCCCCAAAAAAGAGAAGAAAGAGCCATTCTCCATCCTATGAAGCTTCCGATAGTAGCCAATAACTTCACATCTCCGCCCCCTATTCCCCCTTTGCTTATTAAGGCTATTAAAAGCATAATAAAGCCTGGAACGAAGATACCCATAAGAGCCTGAATAAAAGATAATCTGCCAGTCAATGTAGTAAGAAGCAGGCCAAGAAGAGCTCCAGGGATTGTAATAAAATTAGGAATCAAACGTGTTCTAAGATCAATTATGCTAGCCACTACGAGAAGAAAAAGGAGAATAACGGTAATAAAATCTAAGTTAATGAGAAAACCGTTAAAAACAGCTGCCATCCCCCTTTCAATATTTAATAGGGGTTAACGCATTAACTAATGTCTTTTTCATTACATGAACAGGAGGAAGAGCACCTGTCCATATATTAAAGGCTATAGCCCCTTGATAAGCCAGCATTCCTATACCATTTAATGTTCTAGCTCCCCTAGTCTTAGCAGTCCTTAATAGAACTGTCTCTAACGGATTATAAATAAGATCACATACAAGTGTCTCAGAATTTATAAGATTCTCATCTTGAAGAGGAGAATCATCTATATAAGGATACATTCCAATAGGAGTAGCATTAATTATTATATCCGCCTCATTCATAGCACGTATAAAATCTTTAGACCCTAAAGAAGATGGCACTGCCACATTCTCGTCTACTGCCTTATTAACTAACCTAGCAAGATTCTCTGCCTTCTCGGGAGTTCTATTGGCTATTGTTAATTGGCCAACGCCCTCGAGTCCTAGCTGAACTGCCACTCCTTTCGCTGCTCCACCCGCACCTATCAGAAGCATCTTCTTTCCGCTAGGATCTTTACATGCATCCTCTTTGAGAGATCTGACAAATCCCTTCCCATCTGTATTATATCCTTTGAGGATCCCTTCATCATTGCAAATGGTATTTACAGCTCCAATAATCTCGGCTTCTAATGATATTTCATCTAAATATTCCATTACAGCTACCTTGTGAGGAATTGTCACATTTACTCCACGTATATTTAAAGCTCTTATGGCCCCCACTGCTCCACCTAGTTTTTTAGGCTCTACTTTAAAAGGTATATAACAGTAATTCAATTTTAGCTCTTCAAGGGCTGCATTATGCATGAGGGGAGAAAGGCTATGCTCAATAGGGTACCCAAAGACCCCTAAAAGTTTAGTCGAACCTAATATCCTTAAGGTCATCTCCATACCTCTCTTACTTATTAATCTTCAAAAGCTCTACTACCTTATTGAGGATCTCACTAGCTACCTTATACTTACTCATCTTTGGGAGTTCTTCCATAGTACCATCTTTCATGATCAGAGTCACTATATTTGTATCGCTCCCAAACCCAGCACCTTTAAGTGTTATATCATTGAGAACTATTATATCTAAGTTCTTCTTTTGGATCTTATTAAGGGCATTAGATATTAAATCCCTGGTTTCAGCTGCAAAACCCACTAGTATCTGTTTGGTCTTTCTCTTTCCCATCTCTGCCGCTATATCTGGGTTGCGTTCAAGTTCTAAAAGTATATTCCCCTGACCCTTCTTTATTTTATCTGTGCTAAAATATGCTGGCCTATAATCAGCTACAGCAGCCGCTTTTATAAGCACATCAATCATTTCAAAGCGATTCTCAACTTCTTTAAACATATCAATACAAGTCCTGACTGGTACTATTTCAACACCTTCGGGAGGTGGTAAATTCGTGGGAGCACTCACTAAAATTACCTTTGCCCCTCGGTCTCTAGCGTTCTCTGCAATGGCATACCCCATCTTCCCACTTGATCTATTAGTAATGTAACGAACAGGATCTAAAGGCTCTTGCGTCCCCCCAGCAGTTACCATAACCGTAAAGCCTTGGAGATCCCTCTTAGGCTTTAATATGCTGACTAGTTTATTCACTATATCCTCTGGCTCAGCTAGACGACCTTTTCCAACATCACCACAGGCTAGAAACCCTGAGGCTGGATCTACAAATTTATACCCTAAAGACTCCAGTTGCTTAATGTTCTCTTGTAGCACCTGGTTTTCATACATACCTACATTCATAGCAGGAGCTATAAGCACAGGAGCACGAGTAGCCATAATAGTAGAAGTCAACATATCATCTGCAATTCCACAAGCTATTTTGCCGATAATATTAGCAGTTGCAGGAGCAATGAGAAAAATGTCGGCTCGTTGTGCCAAAGAGACATGGCCTACATTCCATTCTATAGGGTCTGCAAAGATATCTGAAACGACAGGAAACCCAGTTATAGTACGAAAGGTCATAGGAGTCACAAATTTCGTTGCAGCCTCAGTCATAATGACCCTGACCTCTGCTCTGAGTTTACGTAATCTACTAGCTATTTCAACCCCTTTATATGCAGCAATACTCCCAGTTATACCTAAGACTACTACGCGACCTTCCAACATCTAACTCCATCTCCTCCTTCAAACGCCATAGATCAAAAAACGCGGTATTGGGAGAGACTCCATACCGCGAAGCTAATTTGTCTTGCTTAAGTTAATTTGCCTTTGCATTCTCCACCCTTGTCTCTTCCATACAGATCTTTACTTTACCGTTAGCAATCTCTTTAAGAGCGCGGGTAATTGATTTATCTTCCTTTTCCTTCTCTCCCTTATCCTTATCAAGTAGATCAAAGGCAGATAAGGCACTATCATCAACATCCCTATCTATTTTGTCTTTATTCTTAACCTCTAAATATCGAGCTCGTTTGGCTGTAGCTACAACCAAAACATATCTATTATTAACCTTTTGTAATAATTCATCTAGTGATGGCTCCATCATAGTATTATAGGACCCTTTTTTTCGTCCTTCATAGACGATAAAGGTACAGATAAGCCACCTCCATTCATAAATTTCTGCTCTAATTCATTAAAGAGCCCAAAAAGATTAGCCCTTTCTACTTTACATCTCTCCGCAGTAATTATGGCTTTAAGATGCTCAGTAGCCTCTGTTATATCGGCATTCACTATTACATAGTCATAGTATGGAATTGACTTGATTTCATCAATAACATGACTCATACGATTGGAAATAACAGCTTTGCTATCTGTCCCCCTACCAATGAGTCGATTCATTAATTCATCAGCTGTTGGAGGAAGCACAAAGACAGAAATCGCATTTGAGACTTTCTTACGAATAGAAGCTGCCCCTCGAGTATCAATATCTAGTAGAACGTCAATCCCTTTTTTTAGCATACTCTCAACATATGTTCGAGGCGTGCCATAAAAATTACCATAGACCTCTGCCCACTCAAGAAACTCGTCCCGCTGGATCCTCTCCTTGAAATCCTCTTTACTAATAAAAAAATAATCTATCCCGTCCTTCTCTCCATTTCGAGGCTGTCTCGTAGTTGCTGATATGGAATAAGTGACTCTATCAATGGTTTCGAGACCCTTCTTGACCAGCGTATTCTTTCCAACGCCAGATGGTCCAGAGAGAACCACGAGCATTCCGTAGGTAGAGGAAGAAACTTTATGAGTCGCCATTATCGCTATAAATCTCCTTAGCCACTACACGATTAGCAACGGTCTCTGGTTGCACAGCAGATAGGATAACATGGTCGCTATCAGTTATAATAACGGCTCTTGTACGCCTCCCATAAGTGGCATCAACTAACATACCTCTTTCACGAGCTTCAAGCATGATGCGCTTTATAGGGGCAGATTCGGGACTCACTATAGTTACTATTCTATTAGCCGCAACGATATTTCCAAAGCCAATATTAATTAGCTTTATATCCATGAGATGCACACCCTTTCCACGTTTTCTTACTCAAAATTAACCTAAACGCTCAATAAGCGCTTCTTTCTGACGTACACCAAGCCCCTGGACACGTCTTGATTCATTGATGCCAATCTCCTCCATCAACTTCTTGGAACGAACCTTGCCGATCTTGGGAAGAGATTGAAGTAGGTAAATAACCCTCATCTTACTAATTATTTCATCATTGTCAGCCTGGTCTAGAACCTCTTTTAAGGTCACCTCACCTTTCTTCAACTTTTTCCTGAGTTCAGCTCTCCCACTACGCATCCTTTGAGCTTTTGCTAAAGCCTCCATCTTTTCCTCAGGGGTTAGTTTAGGTAACGTCATTAATTCCCACCTCCTAGTTTAGTATACCTTCTTCAGTATCTACTTAAGACTTCTTCCAATGTTAGTAACATAATTATATATTATACGATCTTTCCCTTATTTTAAAACTTAACAGCTACGCTTGTCCTTAGAGAGTATGTGGTAACCTCTCCTTGCCCTATTCTACCATTATCATAGCGAAATAGCAAGTATTTTTATGAAAAAATATTGAATTCGTTAAAATTCTCTCATTCCTGCCAATTGGGTAACAGCATTTTTCAAAGTTCTCACTGTTCCAGTAATTGCTACTGAACCTGTTGAAAATATAATGACTATACTCCAATCTGATAAATCTAATGGAACTGTCTCAAAGATCATAGCAAGATCGGGGAAGTATACAACAGCTAGTTGCATTAATATAGAAAAAAAGACTGAAACTAAAAGATATTTATTGGAGAAAAACTCCCAACTAAATAATGTATATCGTTCGAAACGACAGCTAAATACATATATAAGCTGACACATAACTAATGTACAAAATGTCATGGTCCGCACGTACTCTATCCCGCCTCGATTAGAGATAATTGCCATAATCGATACTGCTACTGTACATAGTCCTATTGATAGCCCTTGAACTAAGATCTTTGCCAGAAGACCTCGAGCAAAGATCCCTTCCTTTGAAGACCTAGGAGGACGGTTCATTATATCATGGTCTGGTGGATCAACGCCTAAAGCTATAGCAGGAAGACCATCGGTGACAAGATTCATCCAAAGTATTTGAATAGGTATCAAAGGCAACGGTAACCCGAGAAGTATTGAAAAGAGCATAGTCAAGAGCTCCCCTATATTACATGAAAGGAGATACCGGATAAATTTCCGTATGTTATCATAGATCGCTCTACCCTCTTCTATTGCAGAGACTATAGTGTTGTAATTATCATCTGTTAAGATAACTGCTGAAGCCTCCTTAGTTACATCAGTCCCTGTGAGCCCCATTGCAATACCCACATCCGCTTCTTTTATCGCTGGAGCATCATTTACACCATCTCCTGTCATCGCAACAATATGACCTCGTTCCTTTAAAGCCCTCACAATCCTGAGTTTATGATGGGGTGATACCCTTGCATATACATTCACATCTAAAACTCTATTAGCTAATTCCTCGTCAGAGATATCATCTATCTCCTGACCAGTCATAAGCTCACTTGCACCTTTCATACTCAGAAGCCCCAGCTCTTGGCCTATTGCTTCCGCTGTATTCTTATAATCACCTGTGATCATTATAGTTCTGATTCCAGCTCTGCGCGCCACCCGGATAGAATCTTTAACTTCATCCCTAGGGGGATCATTCATTCCCATAAGTCCTACAAAGATCAAATCCTCTTCTAAGTTTTCATCAGAATAATTCCGCAGAGAACCGTCTATATCCTTATATGCCACGGCTAACACTCTCAGAGCCTCAGATGTCATCTCATTCAGAATCGTATTGATCTTTTCTTTATCTTTTTTGTTGAGTCTTCTTACCTTTCCAAACTCCATTATATATTCGCAGAATCCTATGAGCACATCCGGAGCACCTTTAACATAACTTCTAACCTTTCCTTCTGGAGTCTTACATACTACTGTCATACGTTTTCTCTCTGAATCAAAGGGTACCTCCTTTAACCTAGCAAACTTCGAGCGAAACTCCTTCTCTTTTAGCCCTCCTTTTTGAGCAACTACTAAAAGTGCTGCTTCAGTAGGATCCCCTATTATATCCATCTTCATACCTTTATCCTTTACGAAGTTAGTACGTGCTTTCTTACTTCCTTGAAGTACAGCATCATTACATAATGCACCTATTTTAAGTGCAAGTTTTAAATCTTTACTCTTATTTGGCGTAACCCTTAAGGTGTTCTCTTTGAATTCGCCTACAGTAGTATAGCCTATTCCACTGATTTCAAAGTTTGAGCCCCCAGCAAATATCTTTGATACAGTCATTTCGTTCTGCGTTAAAGTGCCAGTCTTATCTGAACATATAACCGTAACGCACCCAAGGGTCTCAACAGCAGGAAGTCTTCGCACTATTGCATTGCGCCTTATCATTCTCTGAACTCCTAAAGCCAATGAAATAGTGACAATAGCTGGAAGTCCTTCTGGAATTGCAGCAACTGCCAGACTAACTCCAGTAAAGAACATGGTCTTAATTGACTCTCCTCTTAAAAGGCCTAAAACTACTAACATACCACTGAGACCAAGGCAGAGGTTAACAAGCCATTTACCTAATTCTTCTAGTCTATTTTGTAATGGAGTCTCTTCCTCTTTCGTCTCTTGTATCACATCAGCTATCTTACCAATCTCTGTGTTCATACCAGTATTCACTACAACACCTCGGCCTCTCCCACGGGTTACAACTGTGCCCATAAACGACATATTATGAAGATCTCCAATTTGAAGGCCGTCTTTTTTTAGAGTCTCTATTCCTTTATGAACTGGGATTGACTCACCTGTAAGAGCTGATTCATTTATTTCTAATCCTGCACATTCTATCAGACGGATATCAGCAGGTATCCTATCCCCGGTTTCTATAAATACTATGTCCCCTGGTACCAATTCTCTGGCAGGCATCTCTACTTCCTGTCCATTTCTAAGAACACGTGCTGTTGGAGCAGTCAATTCCTTAAGTGCTTCCAATGACCTTTCGGCTTTAAATTCTTGAATAAATCCGAGAAACGCGTTAACAATAATTATGGCTAATATAGTCAAAGCATCAGCCACCTCGCCTAGAAAACCTGATACTAATGTAGCAACCATTAAAACTATAACCATAAAATCCTGGAACTGTGAAAGTAATATCTTCAAGGGCGAGCTTCCTTTCCTCTTCTTTAAAACATTGATACCAGAATGGCTCAAACGAGCCACTGCCTCCCTCTCTAAAAGCCCTTTCATCTTATCTACCTTTAATTTTGATAAGACTTCTAAGATCTCCATCCTATGCCATGGTTCTTTCTGCACTTTACCTCCGCCCCCTTGATATATCCGTTAACTATCTTTGAATACTCTATCTATTCATATTCGTGGACAAGAGAAAAAATGCAAAGGAATTCTTTATCCTAAAAACCTGTGCCCTTGTGTTCATCTTTAAAATGATGTATACTTATTCCATAGAAAGATAAAACATAATTTAGAAGGGATAGAGTTACCCATGCCACTTGATGGAATCTCAATGCATGCACTTAAAGATGAATTACAAAAAACTTTAGTAAATGGACGTATTAGCCAAATATATCAAACTTCACGTTATGAATTAATAATTAATATCCGTAATGCCTGGGAGAACTTTACCCTCTTAAGTTCAATTCATCCTCGATCTTCTCGAATTCATTTAGTCTCTAATTTACCAGAGAGTTCTATAGAATCGTCCCCTTTCTCTATGCTTCTCTGCAAACATCTAGAGAGAGGGAAAATTCTAAATATAGAAGTACCAGATTTTGAACGTATAATCAAGTTCCATATAGAATCCTATGATAACTTTGGACGGATAAGCGAAAAAATACTCATCTTCGAGATCATGGGTAGACGCAGTAATATCATTCTTATAAACGGAGACGACGGAATTATCCTCGATGGAATGATCCATATCACCAGCGGTGTAAATCGATATAGACAGATCTTACCTGGTCTCAGATACCTTCCACCCCCACCGTTGAATAAAAAAGATCCATTAACAATAACAGAAGAAGAATTCAAAAATCTCATGGCGCTAGGACTGAATACCAGTAAGGCTGCGAGTTTTCTTTTAGATAATATACAGGGAATAAGTCCGCTTCTATCTCGTGAGATCCTTTTTAGATCAGATTTTAAGGTCGATAGTACCTTTGAAGACCTTGAAGAGCATAGCCCAGACCATTGGCTAGAAAGACTTTGGAATGGTTTTTCAACCATCACCTATACTATTAAAAAAGGAACTAATAACCCTACTATGATACTTGATGAAGAAGGTCGCGAAGGTGTAGAATTCTCAGTCTTCCACATTAAACAATTCAGTCAAAGACCTAAAAAGCACTTTGAAACCATCTCAGAACTTCTTGAGGCATTCTATACTGAGAAGGTTATCAGAGAAAAATTCGAAGAAGAGACTATAAACCTGAACCGCATCGTGGAATCGAATTTAACGCGTTGCACTAGAAGATTAAGCGCTCAGAAACTCGAAGCCAAAGAAGCTAGGAACTTTGACGAGTATAGGATCAAAGGCGAACTTATCACTGCCAACCTTTACCGTCTCAAAAGAGGAGAATCTCAAGTAAAGGCCATTAATTATTATTCTCCAATTCAAGAAGAAGTGACTATAAAGATTGATCCTGCTCTATCACCAACAGAAAACGCTCAAAGGTTCTTTAAGAAATATACGCGAGCAAAAAGGGGTTTAGCGATTATAGAAGACCGAACCCGTTCTACTATGGAAGAGATAGACTATCTAGAAAGCGTAAAGTTGGGTATAGAAGAGGCAGAGACTTTAGACCATTTAAAGGAAATACATGACGAGTTAGTAGAAGCTGGATACATACAAGTGAAGAAGAAGAAAAAAGACCAAAACCATAAAGAGTACACCCAACAGCCTATGGCCTTTCGTTCTTCTGATGATACAGATATCTTAGTTGGTAAAAATAATCGTCAAAATGATCTTCTCACTATGAAGATGGCTTCGCCTGAAGATTACTGGTTTCACGTTAAAGAGATTCCAGGCTCTCATGTGATCCTACGGACTAGGGCAGGTGTAGAGCCCTCACATGACGCTATCTATGAAGCAGCTATGTTGGCTGCCTACTTTAGCAAAGCGCGAAATTCTACTAACATACCAGTGGATTACACTAGACGAAAGAATGTGCGCAAGCCCTCTGGTTCTAAACCTGGGATGGTCATATATGATAAGTATAATACTATATTTGTAACACCTGATCCAGAGATGCTAAAGAAAGTTTCAAAAGAAGGATGAATAGTATACTGACGAAGTTTATTAACTTAGATCTTTATGTAGCTAGAAATCTGTGGCAATACATAATAATAGTGTTACCATGCCAAGTTCAGAGCATACGATATTAAATTTGAAAAATGCTGTCTATTATAGCTTCGATCTGAGATTTGTCGGATGTATTAATTTCGACTAACATATCTTCTGGTACCTGACCGAATTTAATGGCTAATAGCTTTATTAAAACCTCAGCTTTACCTTCTCGTCTATTCTTTTTACGGTCCTTTATAATAGCCTTGGCCACATTTGAAATTATAGAGTCCATCTCTAGGCAGCCCTTGGCAGACGATCTCTTTCAACCAGTTCTTAAATACTTGAGATCCATCATTACCGAGCCCATCAAGTGTGGAAGCGAGTTTCTTTAACCCTTCTATTATCTCATAGGTATCTTTCTTCTGCTCTATATAAAGGACTATTGGTATAATAGGTGGAAATCTAAAATCTTTCCGCTCCCTTATCTTCTTGGGAGTATCGCGAAAAACATCTCGCCATATCTCCATTGTATACCAAAGCAACCTATATGGCATGAGAAAGTCAACTTTCGATTGAAACTCAATTAGTTTGCTTCTTTTTCAGCGGAATCTTGAAGTAAAACGGTGTAAGATATGGAGAAATTAGAACCATGTATCTACTCATAGGCTTAGCTGTTTTTAAATTTTTCTTCAATAGTTGCTCAATGATTCCTTGAGCAATTACGAAACCGAAACGCATTTTTGTTGAAAAAAGCCATTAAACCTTATCAACCTAAAATCCCGTTAATTTTATA
>DIRN01000120.1 GCA_002426645.1 Firmicutes bacterium UBA5435
CTCAAATAGAGAGACCGCCAACAGTCTAATAAGATAGAAAGTTGATAGTTTATATCTTAGATGTAAACCATGGTAAAACCATCCCGCAAAATTAATTATGGTCATTCTTTCACGGTTTAATAATTTTAGCCACACTCTATTAAATTCGTCGTTCATAATCTCATCAAGAATCCTTACTATCTTAATACTATTATCACACGCAATCCTAAAAGAAGTCACTTGGCTCCGAAATTTTATACCCATAATTGAGCATGTCGTATATTTCCTAATACTTAATGTATTTTCTAACTTCTGTATATGATACCACAGTTTAGTAGATAAAAAAACGTCCCCCGTATTCCTTAGCTATGTGATATTTAAGGCCGTTTTTACTATAGTTTCCGCACTTTCATCATTCTCAATGGCTGTAACAAATTTCATAAATGCCTCCATCCTCTTTTCACGTTTTACCTGCTGATCATTTATAATCTCTTCTACAATATCATCATACAGTTCTTTATTAATTGTATAGAAAATAGCTTTTCCAGGCGAAGAAGCCAAAGATAGTTCCCCTTTTGAGCATAATCGCCAAATATTAGAAATCAAAGAGTTTATAGGTGTTCCGCGTCTCTTACATACTACTTTTGTCAATTGTGTAGCAGTTACTTCTTTGATTTCCTTTAAGAACTGTTTACCTTCATTTCCACTTTCCTTATAACATTGCGTAGATTGCACACCTTTAGCCACTACATTTATTACTTTATATTCAATCAAAAGTGCAAATGCTGTCCTTCTTTCTTCCGTAAGTTCTTCATATTTGATAGAACCAAGTTCACTACCACGTCTCGGTATCCTATTGGCATATTCCGCACGTAATATTTCTTCATTGCACAGGGAGCTTTCAATAAGTCTCTTACGACCATTACGAGATTGCTTGGTATAAAGTAAATAACCATAGGCAGGTTTCCCATCCCTACCCGCTCGTCCCACTTCCTGATAGTATTGTTCAACTGATTCAGATATTAAATAATGGACTACAACACGAATATCTGGAATATCTACACCCATTCCAAAGGCCGATGTTGCAAATACTATTTTTATACTGCCATCTTTAAACCCTTGAAGGATTCGGTTTTTCTCACTATCTGAGATATCTGCATCAAAGAAATCGATACCAGTATACATCTCTGAGAATTTTCGATAAAGAGTACGAGTGGTTCCTTTACTGCCGTGTTTTCTATGAACAAACACAAGGATCTTCTCTCCCTTATGTTTTTCAAATATTCTTTGAAGTATATCATCCTTGCTATCATCTTTTATAGAACCTAAGTTTATGAGAGTAAGATTTAAATTAGTTCTCCAAAGATTAGGACTTATTATGGTTTTCGTGATTCCAAAGTCTGATTCAATTTGTCTTCTATCATCATTATTAAGTGTGGCAGTTAAGCATAAAATATGGGGCCATGAATTGGAACCAAAAACACGATTTATAAAATCCGGAATGGTCTTATAGGCAGGTCTGAAATCTTCCCCCCATTGAGAGATGCAGTGTGCTTCATCAACAACAACAAGTCCTATTTTATCTCTTATAAGATTTAAAACAAATTCTAGATGACCATCGTTTGCAGCACGCTCTGGTGAAATAAATATAAAATCAGGGAGGGAACCTTTAGCAATGCTATTAAGTTCCTTAAATTGATTTCTATAATCCAATTCAGATAGAAAAAGACATCTTAGGCCCTTTTTAACTAAGTCATTATATTGTTGTTTCATAAGAGCTATTAAAGGAGAAATAACAATCACAGCTTGTCCTATACATAGACCAGATACCTGATAAATTAAAGACTTACCTTCCCCGGTAGGCATGAGACATAGAACTTTCTCGCCAGCTAATACCGCATCAATAGCTTCTTCCTGCTTACCACGGAAGGATACTATATTATCCTTTTTAAAATATTTTTCTAAAACTTCATATTTATCCATTATTTCACCTTCCTTAGAACTCTAATTAAATCGGAATCCGAAATTTGTATATATCATCATTGCCCAGAAGAGTTTGAATATCTTTTCTTTGGCTTTCAACTATATATTTATAGAAGTCATTTATTAAAACAAACCTATATTCATCAGGAAACTTTAACTTGTATCGGACTTGAATTTCTTTATCTAAAACACGATATATCCTTAAAGTATATAATGCAAATGTTTCATAGGGATAGTAATAATTATGCTCAGCTTCTATAATACCTGTTTTAGAGGGTATATCATCTTTGACCATAAGGAACTCAGAACTGTCAGAGCCCATTTCAATGGCTTTTTTTTCCGATAAAATGTAAAGGGCAAACATACCTATTTTAAACATATTAGGGAAAATCCTTGGATATAAATTATTTAGTACATTAGATAATATACCAGTGCCTATGACTCCAGTAAGATAACATGCATCTTCTGTCAGTTCAGAAAGTCTATTCCCCTCTATAGTATCTATCTCATTAAACTCTTCTTCAGTCATATCATCATTATATTCCTCAGCAAAACTAATGATATTATAGAACGTGTCATATAATTTTTGAGGAGAAGCCAATTTATAAGCTATCTTCCAATCCTTCAATACTGCTGCTTTGCTATTTAATGTCACTCTAATGACGGGACACCGCTTGCTCAAGATTTCTCCTTTGAATCCATCTACATCTTCCTCATAGTCATCCATTAACTCAGGGTCAAATATTTCAATATACCTATCCTGCTCAGTGCAATGCTCATCAATAAGCTTCCTTATATATAGGTTCAAATTGTCCTTGGGCTTAAGAACAGAAATTGGATTTTTACTACTATCGAAATAAAGTGTAATAAAATCATCAAGAGAAGATTCTACGATATCCCATACTTTCTCGAAATGCTCCTGATCTAACATCAGTTTAAACTCTTTTTCCCAGATGTAGCTATCTATCATACTATGTCTCACCATTAACCCTCCCTCATTAATTATTTATTTTTATATTAAATAACCGGCCTAACCCTTTCTTGTTCTTAGGAACATTCCTGGATGAATTAATTTTCCTCAAATAAGTGCCATAATCACTCTTGTCCACATCTTCTAAAATGGCGATATTCAAAAAATGCTTAGCTCTTGAACATCCCACATATATAAGGCGTTGTTTCTCCGGATCTACTAATGACCTAATAGAAACGTCTATCACCATTACAGCTTTTGCCTCTAACCCTTTAAATTTTCTAACTGTTGTAAACAATATACTGTCCTTTACTTTCTCGCTACAAATTGGAATTCCATTAATAGAGTTAACTTTAGATAATATAGATTTTTTCTCTGTTTCAATTGTGAGAAAAACAATTTCATCTGGCTTGATACCTGCATCAATTGCTGTCTTTGTAAATTGCTCAATAATTTGTAATAACTCAGATTCATCATTATATAAAAATGCAACAGGTATTTCTCCATGCACAGAATCTTCAGAAACACTACTATTCAAACCGATCATACTACAAGCAGTCTTGAATATTTCCACTGTATTTCGACAATTACGATGTAATACGAGCTTACATTCTGCTTCTTCAACCCATTTAGGCATTTCATTCTTCATTACATATTGATTTCTATCATAGAACACATAAAAGCTTCCATCTTTAGCTTTAGTCAAATTATATAACCGATTAACTAATGCTTCATTTAAGTCTTGACCTTCATCAATGACGATATGATCATATGCCCAATCCTCTGGTTCAATTACATGGAGCAGATACTTTTCAAACTCATCAAGAAGTTCATCAAAGCTAACACTGCCATTATCTAGGACTTCTCTTGCAAGGGAATGTACATTATGAAACGCAATACCTGGCATAGAAAAATATATCCTGAGATAATCTTTAAGAAAACTATTATAGCAAAGAAATAGTACAGCCCCCCCTTCATCTGCTAGCATCCTTGCCTTTTCCTTTGCTAACACTGTTTTACCGGTTCCAGCAAGGCCGTGGATGACAGCAGTCTTCTGTTCTTTTAAATAACTTAGCAATGCAGCTTGTTGATTAGTAAGCTTAATATAATACTTTTCTGTCTCATCAATGATTTCTTTCATTCCTGGAACCGCATGAAAATGAGGTGCAATTATTTCAATTACTTCATTTAGCTGTCTTGAATTCATTGTGGAGTTAAAACCAGTCTTTTTACGCCAATAATCAAATGTTTCATCTATCCTCTTTTTAGCTTCATTTAGAGTGTTTTTATCAAATACAATTTCCTTTGGAGCTTCTGGAGGCAATCTATCTGTAAGTTTCAGAGGGAAGGATGAAAACCATACTGCATGACAGACCAAAGGCACTCTACCAAATCTTATCCCCTTGGTAAGCCTCTCTATTATTTCAAACTTGCTTCTACTAGCTTGAACGAATGGAGAAATAGGCTTTTTAAATCTTGTTGCCATATTAGTCTGGGTCCACTGACCATATTCATAATCAATTTTCCCTGACTTAACTTCAATAACCATGACCCCCTTATTGGGATGAATAATAACAAAATCAGCCTCACCTTGAGTTCTTTCACTAAGGCCAATCCAATTAAATGAATGAAATATAATATAGTTATTGTCTAAAAGCCGGAGAGCATCGAATACTTTCTCTTCACCTATACTGCCATTAAATGAACTGGGGAGCGTGGGAATGAATTTAGCCATATAATTCACCTTCTTATACGTAAATGTCAAATAGTCCAACTCTTCTTCATGGCGTGAAATCACTTCTAAAATCTCATCTATCTTTATGTAATTCCTTTCACTTTTTTACAAACAACTACATGAAGGACATACTTGGTCTTTTATCTTTTACGTATATATACTTGAAAGCCAAAAATTCTATTAAAGAAGTTGATTTAATGTTAGTATCGAAGTTAAAAATGTTGAACAAAACAAGTGGTTTGGTTTATAATAGCCTTCAATAAGCATAACATAAACTGCGGACTTTTACAATACTTTTAAAGAAATCTATACCGTAAAGGTAAATCATATGTGAAAATGGATAAATCAAACACTTATGGATTTTGGAATATATTTTATGCGTAAAGCAGAACTTTAGTAGTTTGAGGAGTTCTCAAGACATCAGAACTTAATGACCTGGGATTTTCTATCCGTCAGATAGAAAAATTGATAGATAAAGGTGTAATCTCCAAAAGTAAACATGGGCTTTATGAGCTAACAGATTATATCCCAAGAGAAGAAGTTATTATAGCAAGATCATTTCCTAAAACCGTACTTTTTCTAGAAAGTGCACTGATGTATTATAGATATATAGAATACCTTCTTCTTGGCAGATAGCAATTGATAAAAATAGTGAAAAGGCTTCTACATATCCATAAAGGCTGCAGAGAAGCCATAAAACGGATAAGGTGCTTTTTCTGACCAATGGACCTCAAAGAGCTGTACTTGTACTTAATATCGCTATATGCACACTGATTCAAAGTCCTACATCGTGGAAAAAAGAGAAAAACATATCCACTTCATCTTGTACTATATCATTCCTCAAATGTATAAAGTTAAATTCTCTTTCAAGAACAAAATCGGATATTACTACTTCTCGTAAAAGACCCTCTCGAATCTCTCTTATAGCAGCATCCTTATACATAAAGCTAAGTCCAATACCGTTCTTAACCATATTTTTAATAACATTCACATTCCCTATCTCAATAATATTCCCGAAATGTTCAAGGGTATAATTCTTATCAAAGAGTCCCCTCTCTAGGATCTCACGGGAACCAGAACCCTTCTCCCTCAAAATTATAGTCTCGCCTTTTAAATCCTCTAAAGAGATACTTTCTTTAGTAGCTAAACGGTGATGTACTGGAGCTATTAATATAAAACTTGCAGTCTTAAGTAGCCTTGTTTCATAATCCCCTTTATTAAATAACCCTTCCACCAGTGCAAAAGTGATCTCTCCTTTTTCCAACATCTCCAGTACTGTTTCAGTATTATCTACATACATAGTAACATCATATCCGCTAAAGGTCTTTATGAAATCAGCTAGCAAAGGAGCTAAAGTGAATTCTCCAATGGTTAATGTAGCAGCAAAACTTAGTTTCTTACTCTTTCCATTAATTTCATGAAGTTTATCTGTAATGGCTTTCTCAGCCACCTTTGCACTTATGGCATATTTATAGAAAAGCTGCCCTGCCTTTGTAAGCTTCAGTTTCCTATTGGAATAATCAAAAAACTTAGAATTATAGTGTCTCTCTAAATACTGAATATGTTGTGTCACCGCGGGCTGAGTTATATAAAGCTCCTCAGAAGCCCTTGAGTAACTCCTATTCTTCCATACACATAAAAACGTCTCCACCCTCAAATCCAACATTTCTCCCACCACCTTTATAAATAATATTTATACATCCATAATTATTTATAATTTGATTTTATACCTTATTCGTTATAAAATCAAGTAAGAATCTAATAAGGAGTTGATTTTATGACGTTTATTAAAAATAATGGAAGAGGGATATTCCTAACCATCATACTTGCTATTACATCAATCTTTTTAAACAAACTCATACCCTATAATCTGATAAGTGCTGGAGTATTTGCTTTGCTCATTGGCATATTACTCAATCCCTTAATCTCAAAATATAGACACTTTGAAAAAGGCTTTAGCTTTGTATCGAAGAAAGTGCTTCGCCTGGCCATAATACTAATGGGCGCCACATTAAGCTTTGCACAAGTATTTGAAGTGGGAAAATTCTCTTTAATCGTAATGACATTTACCCTTTTAACCGCATTTGGATTTGGATATCTTGTTGGCAGATTATTTAAAAATGAATTGGAAGCTTTCCTCATTAATATCTGCAGGAACGGGTATTTGTGGCGGCTCAGCAGTTGCTGCTATTGCACCAGTAATCCACGCTGAAGATAGCTATATTGCTTATGCAATATCAGCAACCTTTATCTTCGATATTATTATGGTGATCTTATTCCCCATAATGGGCGGATTCTTCAACATGACTGATTTAGGTTACGGACTTTGGATAGGAACTGCTGTAAACGATACTTCCTCTGTTGTAGCAGCAGGATACGCCTTCTCTGACGCAGCTGGTAGCTTCTCCGTCATAGTAAAGCTCACCCGTACATTATCAATAGTCCCTGTTGTGCTCATCTTCTCATATATTAATGAACGCCTCACTCAAAAAGAAACAGCTAGGACAAAGAGGAATAATGTAGATCTTAAGAAGATCTTCCCTTGGTTTATCCTAAGCTTCCTTGCCATGGCCGGACTAAAGAGCTTTGGCGTAATCTCTCAAAGAAGCACCAACTTCCTATCTGGCATAAGTAAGTTTCTAATGATTATGTCGTTAGGTGCAATTGGCTTGAGAACAAACTTTAAAGATCTCTCAAAATCCGGCTTTGGGCCTATGCTTCATGGGTTCATTATATCAGCTCTTGTTGTCATTGTCTCGTTCTTAGTACAAAGACTCTTAGGGCAGATATGAAAGGATTAGAGGCGAGAATAAAACTTCCTATTCTCACATCTCAAAGACTATCTTAGAAAGGACAAATAACCAAAACGCTGAGGTGTATGAAAGTCAACAGGGTCCTTATAAATTGGAGACCAGGCACTATACTCGCTCTTTGGAGTACGATCAATACGATAGAAATTAGCCCGCCACATATCACCGGGTTTAATACCTTGACACAGATCTGTAACTGGAATAAGCATCTTTGCCGACCAAAACTCATCTTTATCTTCCCGGTTATCTAGTGTCCCCTTTACAAAGACTTCAGTTCGCCACTGAGGCTCCCAGGTAAAACCCAAGTTTACTTTACCATCATTCTTAATCCTAGTAGCAAAAGGCACATTCCTAGGACTAAGTTCAAGTTCAAAATAGTGGGTTAGATCATCTGGATCAGGCGCTAGAAACGCCTCCACTACCTCCTCTTTATAGATAGGGTCATTTACATTCTCATACGTACCCCAAATATCAGGATCAACCGAATAAAAGTATATCCCTAGATAGTCCTCATTCCATAGGCAACGCATTTTTGTAGGATGATAAGGCCTTTCTCCATCTACAGCTAGGCATAGTTCTACAGCTTCCTGCCAAAAAGCATCATCAACCTGGGATAAAGTAGGTAGCAGCTTATAGTATTGGCAATTATATATTGGTAACTCCATTTACAATCCTCCTTATCTACGTAGGATCTCTGGAAGGTCTAAGTTATATTCTCGAGCTGCTTTCAAAAGGGCTATCTTGGGTGCATAAAATAATTG
>DIRN01000073.1 GCA_002426645.1 Firmicutes bacterium UBA5435
GATAAATAAACTTTTTATACATACGACTTTCACCTCTCCTTTTTGTGTTATCCAACTCTCAAAGATTACGTTCTAACGACATACAGACCATGGGTTCTACTTTAAGTTTCTACCATAAAGCATCAATAGACTATCTTATCATAGAATAGTGAGGCTGCGTTCTTCAGCTATAGGGCTTCAGACAGGTCTATAAACTCAGACATTATTAGTGGAGTAAACCTAAGTGCCATAAGGAAGATCCCTTCCTATGTTTCTAGCCTTCACTAAAATATGAGGTTCTAGCCTCTTAAGGCTAGAAAGAAAAGATAGTTGAGCTATCTCCCAAAACCTCCCTTCCCCTATAAACTAAACCATCTACGAAGAGAAAACTTGTACTAAAGTTTGGTCCGAGTTCATACGAAGGATGACTAATGTATTTAAAACCTTGATCAGCATCGCCCCATGTCTCTTCAACTAAAAACCTAGTTGCTGTAACTATAAGTTCTACTGCTAACTCATGTTCAGTTACCCTATAGTAGTCTGTCAAACCTTTTAAATAAGACCTATCATAAATGGTTTACTACATCTATGGATCTTCCATAGATGTACATAAACTATATTAGAACATTAGCTGGAATACGAGGCGACTGATCTCTATCGTCTAATCTAAATCCACTGGTGGGACGTTCTACTGCCATTCGTGCAAACCAATCTTTCATGAGACAAGCTACTTCCAGACTTCTTCGTTCTCCAGTCAAAAGATAATAACCTACTTACCCACTCAATTCCGCAAAATCAATACTAACAGCAGTCATTCTTCTATGCCCCTGTGCTATTGATAGACCTCCACCAACATGTCGGACTTCGCTATGAGACCAAATCATATCAACATCCATATAATGTCTTGCGACAGTCTCAGCATAATCGAAACAGCATAAATTACCAGTACGAGCAAACTGAAGAAAGTATATATGGCCCATATCGTAACGGTTATTCCCCATGCACCTATAGCATAGGCCTCTCTCCTATTTTACTGAAAATCACAGCGATACCACGTATATCAACAGTGAGAGTCTGGTCATCTTCATTTATTTCTATATCACCTTCAGTCCAAGGCTCTACCTCTGAACCATACTCAAGTACTACCTCTGTCTTCTTATCAACATCAATATGCTTTCATCTTCCCATCTACTCAAGACATTAGCTTGTAACGGAATAACCTCTCCAGTTTCATTTAAAAGCCTGACATGCTTTGTATCCCCGATCTGGCCTTGAGATATGGGAACTCCTGATGATACTGGCTGAGCTTGACGTAAGATCCTTATAGTCTCAGATGCAGATAGTGGAACTTTCATATACTTAACAGTAGGCTCTTCAATACTTATGGGAAGAGGCATCTCTTTTTGCAAGATCTCCTGCCCAAACCTTTAGGGGTACAGCTACAGCCTTAATTTCATCTGGAATTACCTTATCAGCGCTGGATATTTCTTTAATATCATCCACATACATCTCTCCCCTTAAGTCTTCGCAGCCTAGAACTGGACTAATTTAAACATAAATAAAGTCCCTCACGAGTAGTAGATTTGTTGTTCTTATAGAATGGTGCTGTTCCAACCACTATCTAATGTTACAATATCATCCTTTGAATTGTACCTAGGTTCTATTAAATAAGGATTCGTACCGTCTGAATTTTCTACTCTCAAGAAAAATCCAATTGCAAAAACTAGAGGAATAAATAAGAGCTCTGGAAGCTCTAGGTGCACCCTTGTCTCGTTCATCTCTGGGTCTCCCATAATCATGGTACTCTAAGCTTGTCAATACCATGTGCTCTTTTACTAGTTCTTTCTTCCGTATCATATTCGGCCTGTTCCGAGAGGAATCACTTTAAAATTTTTTTAGCATAGCGACTCTCAAATTGGGGATTATCTGTTATTAGTTCGTTTACTTCGCTGATTGGTTCCATGATAGACCCTAACTTACTAGTTGTTTCATTTGCCTTAATACGATATAGAGTATTGGTCTTGAAATCTGATAAGGAGCTACTTAAGGTTTCTTCTAGTAATGTTTTACCGCCTGTTCCAATACATCTACTAGCAAGCTGAGCCCACCTGCCTTTTTAATATTAGAAACTATAAAGATGGAGTCCATGCGTTGTTCTTTATTAGTAAGATGAGAAAACATTTCTGGATGAATATCTATCTTGTTTACTATTATACCATACTTCTCATAAAAACGAAACCTTTTACAAGGATAAATATTCTTTATACGTCAAAACACGGGGGGGTTTGTACCAGAATCAAGTTTTTATTGAGTAGAATGTGATAAACTACTCATATGAGTAATACCGCCTTTCTATAATTGATTCGATAATCTATTATTTCGAGATGCGGTATTACTCTTCTTTTGAGTTTATATCCTAAGTCCCTCTATCGTTTGTACAAAGCCTATATAGCTATACTATCTGAAAGCGGAAAGACTTTCTATACCACCCTCTTAGTTTAGTAATCATACCCAAATCCAACCTGGAGGGAGATCAAAGATTGCACCCATTGCTGAAGACACAGCATATCCGATTATCATTCCAAGGAAAAACGGTTCAAATCTTCGATAAAGTCCCGCTCCTCCATATCTAAATACTAAAACCTTGTATAACCATGCAATGAAAAAGTTAGGCCACATCTGTAAAGTCCAAGTGCTCTGAGCAAGAGTAAAACCAACTGGACAATAGGGCCACCATACGAACCTGCTTTTCATAAAACTCAAGAAGGCTGTTATTAACAGTCCTACACCAGCCCAAAAGATAGCGCCACGAGAACCTCCTTCAAATTGAGGATCTTCCATAAAATGATCGATGCCAGCACCTTTAGATATAATCCGTGTCCTTAGAAACTGCTCAGTATTGACTGCACCATATGTATACATCACGTTTATAGAAGAATACAAACCAATCAATGCCGCGAATATGAAAACTCCGATTATAAGTTTGGATATCTGTTTACGTTTAACATTAACACTATCCCCAAGTTTATATGACTCTAAGATCAATGCCATGTAGCTAGTTGTGGAACCAGTATCTATAGTCCTAAAGGTAGCAGCAAGCTTTCCAAGATTCTCTGCCCCTATATTGCTTCTGTCAAACGTGGTAGCTATAGCGTTAATAAGTGGGGTTCCTTTATAAGAGGGTACTCCTGTAAGACCTCGTATCCTCGCCACAGCTACTGCAGCTGCATACATTCCGAGAATATATACTAATGCCCAAGTAAAATCGATCTTCATTAATAAACTTGCCCATAGTACCATAAAAATCGTTCCTATGATTATTCCAAGTAACGCAGTTCGTCCAGATAACCCCTCATTGGTTTCATCTCTATTCCAAAAAGCTTTTATTTCTCCACGAACAATCCATAGAAGAAATATAGCTAGCCCGGTTTGGGCTCCAAATGTAGTGAAAAAGTGAAATAATCTATGCCCTGGCAACAATCTAATCCCTAATTGTTCTTGACCCATCTTTACACCATAGTGCCCTATGGTGCTAGTAAACCATATAGCAAAAGATGTGTCTGTTGGCATTAACGTAGCCACAGCTGCAACCAATACGTTAAAGCGCATCTCAAATGGAACATATGCTCTCATTACTGACCATATACCCTCTCTAGGGAAAAATTCATATGCTTTAATTTGTGTAGGAAATGCAGGTACACCTGGATTTATTCTATTGGCATAGAGCAACGCACTGAGGAAAATTGAAACTCCCATACCAAGCCACATTGTTTTACTCTGCCAGAACGGAGTTTCCAGACCAGGGGAATTCCCGTCAGGGGTCTCTACCATCTGTTTAATAGGTCGTGTGAGTGGGTAACTAATATGTTCTATATCAGTCCAATGTTTTCTGAAAAGAACAGCTATACATATTTGAACAAAGATGATGGTGCTATAGAATAATACCCATAGAATTATTGGCATAACCCACTCGGCCCAAGGAATTGATGATAACCCAGTCCTATGAAGCCCTAACCAATAACCATTTATTGCATCTTGGCTTCTAGGCATGATAATACTTGAAAACTGAGGCCATATCTTTGCCGCAAGAGCATTATCAGTTACATAAGTCAACCCTCCAAAACCCATTATTTGATGTGGCAAATGCGCTATCAAACCTCTAGATAACGTAAGCCCACCAACTGTAACCATGACATATATGGTTATTAATTCACCCTGCGTAAAGGCCTTATCCTCTAACTTAAGCTTCTTTAAAGCCATATTGACTATTAGTAACCCAATAATCAATATCACTCCTGATGGGGCAGGAAGTATAGAAGATTCGATGGTCTGCCTTAATTCAGTAAATTCAGCAAATGGTACTAACACAGCTAAAAATATAAGGTATATTCCTCCTATAAGAATTGCGCGTAGAGTAACTCCTTGTCTTTCAGTACGTTTCTCGTCGTTAACAGCTCCATCTTTTCTTTCATTTTGTATGGATGGATTCATAATATTCATACCTCCCATAGCTTAATCTTTTATTAACTTTTAATTGGCTCTCACTGCCACTATAGTTTCAAATCAGCCTCAACTAACCACTCTTGTATAAGACTTTTTCCAAAAGCCTGAAGTTTCTCTCTACCAAGGTACATATGACCTTCAACTGTATAAACTGGTACGTCTCTTTGGAAAATCATATAATCTGATAAGTGTTCAGCTTTAAGTGTAGAGCGACTGCAAACATCAAAATTCATATCAAACTCCGTTCCCACTTTCTTAGCTCCACTATTTAGCTGATTGAAAATTTCCGCCAATTTTGGTGGAAGAAGATTCGTGTCAGTGGTGAATGTACCACAAGCCCCATTATGACCTTCCCAACTATGATTATCAATTATTAGTTGCGGTTCAGTCTGCAAAATCCAATCTCCAATACCCTTAGTTTCAGGCGAAACATCAGAACTACGATCTAAAAAATATGTAATGAATTCATGATGCCAACTGCGATCCACCCCATCATTGTAATTATGGTTGGCCCAATCACGTGCATTATATTGATGCCACCCATGGTAATTACCATCAGGGTTTGAGACAAGGATAAAATCGAAGATATAGCGTTTTCTTAGTTCTCGACCAATCTCGTTTTCTTCTAGCACAGCCTGGAGCATGCCTCTGGATATTTCCTCTCCAGCAAACTCAGTTGCGTGTTGACCGCTGGTTATCAGAATCCTCGGCCGTTTTTCCGAACCTAGTACACCATTGATATGTATATCATCTGCAACACGAACGAGTAGTAATGGCCTATGTTCTATTGAGCTTCCTATTACATACATACTAGCCAGAGACGGATAGCCATGGACTAACTCAGATAACTCTACACACGTTTCTGCGTAAGGTCTAGGTGACTCTGTGCTAATCTGAATACATGACGATTCCTCAAGTTTCAAATCAAACTCTATCTTATCGAATGTATAATCCACCTGCTCATCTGGTATACTATCCCATTTGCCACCATTCACGTCACACTTCCATATCTTTGGTCTAGGTGAAAACTTAAATTTTCTCTCAGGACAAAGCGAATCAGGTTTAAGAACTATTTTAACTACACGAGAAGAAGATACTTGATCTATTTGAAAGAGAACATATCGAGCTGCTTTGCAATACCATATAAGTTCGATTTCATAATGATCAGGATTTATCATACGTACACGTCCGTTGCCACATGGAATATCTGTAGTTACACGCATTATAAATTGCCTCCAATTAGATTAACTATTGTTTTGATAATATCTTCTCAACCTTTTCTAAACACTCCAACCCCTATCCCAATAATTGTAATACCCATAACAAGCAAAGGAATAACAAAGTTGCGTTCTTTCGCCATAGGCATCCAACTAAGATCCTCTAGGTCTATAAAGTCAGACATCACTAAGGGGGTAAACCTAAGTGCCATAGCGATCTCCCTCCCTATTATAGGAGCCTTCACTGAAATATGAGGTTCTAGTCTCTCAAGACCAGAAAGAAAAGATAATCGAGCTATCTCTAAAAACCTTTCTTCACCTGTAAGCTTGTAGCCATAGACTAAACCATCTAAGAGGAGAAAGTTAGCGCTAAAGTTCGGTTCAGATTCATACGAAGGATGACTAATATATTTAAAACCTTGACCAGCATCGCCCCATGTCTCATCAACTAAAAACCTAATTGATTTAAGTATAAGTTCTGCTGCTAACTGATCTTCAGTTACCCTATAGTAATCTGTTAGACCTTTCAAAACAAGTCCTGTCATAAATGGTTTACTGCATCTAGGGTTGCCCTCAATTTCAGGAACTGGATATATCCATTGACCATCTTCAGTTTGCTTTTCATTTAGGATCCCCACAACCTCTTTGGCTCCTTCTAAATAATATGGATCCCTTGTGGTTTCATAGACATACATGAGCTGTATTAGAGCATTACCTGGAGTACGGGGTGACTGATCTTTGACATCTAATCTAAATCCACTGGTGGGACGTCCTATTGCCATTTTTGCAAACCAATCTCCCATGAGACAAGCTGCTTCTAGACTTCTTCTGTCTCCAGTCAAAAGATAATAATCTACTAACCCACTCAATTCCGCAAAGGCAATGCCAATAGCAGGATTCCTCCTATGCTCGGGTGCTGCCGATAGAGCTCCACCAATATATCGAACTTCGCTATGAGACCAAATCATATCAATATCTATATAATGCCTTGCTACAGTCTGAGCAAAATCAAAGTAACGCAAGTCACCACTACGAGCAAACTGGAGAAAATATGTATGCGCAATATCATAACGGTTATTTCCCCATGCACTTGGAGTATAATCCGTTCTTATATAATCTCCAAAATCTCTCCATCCATATGCTCTATCTGACTTGCGAAGGTCCATCATTACGTTGTATCCTTTTTCTACTACGTGCTCATACAGTCCTAGCTTATCAGGGGAATAGGGGAATAGCTTATCTGTAAACCCTTCAGTCTCTGAATACCATTCTCCAGGAGCTACCGCTAAAAGAGGATGTATCAAACCATCCAACTCTTGAGGTTCTGAATTTCCAAGGGTGAGATACATTTCATGCCTTTTAGCTTCACCACCACCCATAACCAATACATCGTCACCTTTAGGCCAGAGATGTATGGACAGATCGCCATCTTTATTTACCTCTATTCCTTTGGGAAACTCTTCCCAAAAATATCGGATCCCCGCCCCTATACTCCTATCGCCTTTCTCCAAAGCGGTCCAGCCTGCGCCCCTACGTCCCATCTTTGTGACTTCACCATCTGCTGTAATCTCACATAGGTTCCCAGTCTGTACCATCGAAAAATCCTTAGCCTGACCTTTGAAGTGCTTCCCTGCTTTCTCTAAAATGCTAGTTATACTTCCCCATACGTTATTTGAATCTTGTTTCCCGATACTTGTTACATAGACAATATCTTCATTACCCCTCCCCATCCATCCAGGAAAGATGAGCGACACCTGCCTAATCTCTGCATTATAAACCATCTCTGATGTATGAGGCAACAAGTTTGTTATTGTAGGTTCAATGCGAATATTAGATTTATTACCGTAGAAATGGAACCTTATATCGTATGCAAAAGCTCCTCTCAAATCTTGGCTTGCATTCACTTCTCCTTGTACTCTAATGACCGTTCTAAGCGGACCTTCTTCCTCTACTGTTATATCTCTATGAGTATCTGCTATACTAAAAGCTACACCATTAATATCTTCTATGTAAAATTCAAGATCTTTTGCATCTTTCCAAACCTCTCCACCCACACTCACTTTCTTGATTATCTCGCCGGTTTTACTGAAAATAATAGTAATACGACCTGTATCAACAGTGAAAGTCTCATCATCTTCATTTAACGTTATACCATTACCAGTCCAAGGCTCTACCTCGGAACCATACTCAAGTACTACCTCTACCTTCTTTTTAGCATCAACATCAACCTGGAAGTCCAGTAATAGCCATCGTATACTATCATCTTCCCACCTGCTCAAAACACCAGCTTGTAACGGAATAACGTCTCCATTTCCATCTAAAAGCCTGACATGCTTTGTATCCGAGATCTGGCCTTGAGGTATGGGAACCCCTGATGATACTGGCTGCCCTTGACGTGAGGTTCCTATAGTCTCAGATACAGATAGTGGAACTTTCACATACTTAACAGTAGGCTCTTCAATAACTGTAGGAAGAGGCATCTCTCTCTTTAGAAGTTCTCCTGCCCAAACCTTTGGAGATGTAGTTACAGTCTTAGTTTTATCTGGAATTATCTTATCAGCGCTGGATATTACTTTAATATCATCCACATATATCTCTCCCTTTAAGTCTTCACGTCCTGGACCCGCACTAAGTTGATAACGGAAAAAGAGTCCCTCACGAGTAGTACATTGCCGATTCTTATAAAATGGTGCTGGTCCTACAATTGGCACATCCATATCATTTAAGTAGACGTATATTTCTGATTTTTCTAGATCAACTACTAATTTGATACGATTCCAACTACTATCTAATGTCGCGATATCATCCTTTAAATTGTACCTAAGCTTCCCATTTTTGGGAGACATAATGAGTAAAACGACACCTTCTGAGTCCATTAAATAGAAATTCGTACCGTCTGAATTTTCTACTCTTAAGGAAAATTCAGCTATAATAACAGGGTCTTCGCTTAAGACTGGTAAATTAAAATCTACGCTCGTTTCTTTAATCTGAGGATCCCCCTTGAGCATAAGTACTTTGCTTCCAACCCCGTTCTCATCTTCTACTACCTTTAAAAATTCCCTTCGTCCCTTAACCCTTAGATTAACAGGAATTTCTCCGATCTGCTCATCAGAAAAGTCTTCTAGTAAGACAACTTTTGGTTCTTCTGCTAGTACCGAGCAGGTTGCAGATAAAATTATTATACAAGCTATTAGTACACCTGCAAAATATCGTCTACACATCTACAAACACCCCTTATTATCTAATAATAAAAATCATGTCTCTTGTAATAACAGAGCTCTTCGCTATAAAGATACTATAACATGAGGATATTTATTTAGATTAAAGACAATAAGAGATTTATAGGCTAAAAGCGAGTTCCGTATTGGGCCCAGCCATTCTTACCTTAATATCATCTATATATATCTCCCCCTCAAAGTCTGGGTGCTTAGTACCTCTCGAAAGTTGGTAACGTAAATAAAGCCCCTCACGAGCAGTGCATTGCCGCTCCTTATAGAATGATGCTGGTCCTAAAATTGGCACATCCATATTATTTAAGTAAACGTATACCTTTGCTGTTTCTAGATCAACTACTAGTTTAATACGATTCCAACCGCTATCTAATGTTGCAATATCATCCTTTAAATTGTACCTAAGCTTCCCATCTTTAGGAGATATAATGAGGAAAGCGACAGCTTCTGAGTCGTTTAAATAGAAATTCGTACCGTCTGAATTTTCTACTCTCAGGGAAAATTCAATTTCGAAAACCGGAGGGAAAAATAAGAGCTCTGGAAGCTCTACGTGCACCCTTGTATCGTTTGTCTCAGGATCTCCCATAATCATGAGCGCCTTCCCTCCAACCGCAGTGCTGTCCTCCACAACTCTTAGGTATTCTATTCTACCTCGATCAACAACCAACCTACTTGGAAACGCTCCTATTTCATCCTCGGAAAAGTCCTCTGAAAAGACAAGATTCATACCATCTGCAAATACCATTCCTACCATACATAAAATTGCAATTGAAACTATTACTATGATACTAATGAGATTTCGCCTAATCATTTTCATCGCTCCTTCTAAGTTTATATGACTCATAAAACAACTTTAAATTCTTTTTGTTGAACTATATTTCCCTCTATATACATAGACGCAATAATAACGAAAATCCCTTCATTTAAGTAAGTAGAAAGTTTTAAAGAGGGATTTTTGCTCTCATGTCGAAATAATTATATAGATATCAAATTTTTTCTTTGAGAAAGGTTAACTGACATTCATATATACTATCGCTCTTTTCTGTGAGGTGAGTTTTTATAATGCCAACCGATAGTGAGCTTGTAGAAGCAGCGTGTAATGGAAAATTATCTGCGTTTGATGAATTGGTTAATAGATATCATAATATAGTCTATAGCCAAGCATATCGTAGAACAGGTGATTCTTATCTTGCCCAAGATATATCACAAGAGGTTTTTATTAAAGCCTATTTGAATTTACATAAATTGATAGATCCAACCAAAATACGAAGCTGGCTATATTCAATAACGAATTACACATGTATTGATTGGTATAGAAAACAGATGCAAAATCACATAAAACCGTTAGATGACATTACGGAGATTCCAGAGCCAAAAACACTAGAAGAGAAAATCCTTCAACTAGAGTGTCAGGATTATGTGTTGAGAGCCCTGAATTCTCTATCGAAAGGGAATCGACTTACAACCATTCTCTACTATATCAAAGGCTATTCAACGAAAGATATAAGTGATTATCTTGATGTTTCCGTAAAAACTATAGAAAGTAGGCTCTATAGATCTAAGCAACAACTAGCATACGAACTACTCGGAACCGTTGAAGGGAGTCTAAGTCAAAAGAAATTAGGAAAAGATTTTACTAGTAGGTGCCACCAGGTTATAGAATTATTACGAGGGCAAAAAATGGATGATTTTAATGATCCAATTGAAAGCTTCTTTGTAATTTCTCCGCCTATAAATCTACGCTTTACTGGCATGTTGAATTCTTTAAATATTGTGCAAGATAAGACATCCAAGAGAGGCAAGTCCCTTCTAATAACGGCAGATCCACAAATAAAGGAAACAAAACTAATTTTAGACATACCAACTATATCCGCTCCCCCTGTTGTGCTCTTTGAATTTTCGTTAAGAGTAGATAACTATCAAGGAAGTAACTTCTATATACTTGAACCAGGCGGGTGGAAAACCCCTGGCATTCGATTTAGCGTCTTTAAAGATACGTAAGCGTCAAATAACGCAC
>DIRN01000085.1 GCA_002426645.1 Firmicutes bacterium UBA5435
TCGCAATTATTTTATGCACCCTTTGAATCTTTAGCTTGTTTTCTTATGAGGTGTTATCCACTATAATTAGTATTCGACATTTGTGAAGAAATTCCTTCTTATTTAAATATTATTTTTCTGAAGATTTCCTCAATAAGCTCACCAATTTAATTTGCTCCTGATTTAGCTGATTTCCCTTGAGCATTTTATATAACTCTATCAATCTTCCCAGTAGCCCTGGTGACACTATCCCATAAGCAATGTTGTCTTTTATTCGCTTTGTAAAGGGCAATTTATCAAAAGTGAAGCGAGCATCTTAGAGGAACTAAATAGCACCTCTTTCCCTTGCTGTCACCATGAAACTTGTTCTTGTTCTGCATACAACCGGAGGTATTTTAACTCATACCTTTAAAAAATAGACGCTTTGATTTATATACTATAAATAAGAACCCTTCTCTACTTAACAGAATAATATATATTAGTATTCTACTATTCCCTAATAGCTTCAAAGAAAAGGGGGCAGAGTATATGGACGTTAAAGATGAAACTATTATGGATTCTGATGTGAAAGTCAATCTATCGTACCCTAGGGGCGTAAGATTAGCCAGGGCATACGTACCTGTTCAAATCTTCACTAGAAAATTTGATCTTTTTGAAGGCTTTGAAAGAGGTACCATCTTCCTCGAATTATGTAGACCCTATAGGGAGACAGAAAAATAAAATAAGGGGGTAAAAAAATGAATCCAGAACAGAAGAGACTTCTTCGCATAATTCAAGCCCTTGAATTCACAGCCATAGATCTTACCCTCTATCTAGATACCCATCCCGCCGATGAAAGGGCTTTAGCTGAATATAATGAAGTATCCCGAAGGCTCCAAGAGGCCATGATGGATTATCAAAGACGTTATGGTGCATTAAAAAGTTACGGCCACTCTCCACCACAGACCAGATGGACCTGGATAGACGAACCCTGGCCGTGGGAGGTATCGGATTAAATTTATAAGGAAAGGAGTCATATCAAATATGTGGATCTATGAAAAGAAATTAGAATACCCTGTAAAGGTCAGAAGACCCAATCCAGGGCTAGCCAAGAATATAATAACGCAATACGGAGGCCCAGATGGAGAGTTGGCTGCCTCATTAAGATACCTTACCCAAAGATATACTATGCCTACCTCTCAAGCCAAAGGCGTTTTAACAGATATTGGAACAGAAGAACTAGCTCACATGGAGATAGTTGCTGCACTAGTCTACAATCTTATAAAAGACGCACCTCTTTCACAGATAAAGGCAGCTGGCTTAGATGGCTATTATGCTGATCATGATAGAGCCGTTTACTTTGTTAACGCTGAAGGAGTACCATGGACCGCCGCTTATATCCAATCAAAGGGAGATCCTATAGCAGATTTACATGAGAACATGGCAGCCGAAGAAAAAGCCCGGGCTACCTATGAATGGCTTATAAATCTTTCTGATGACCCTGATGTCACAGATGTTCTCCGTTTTCTAAGAGAACGTGAAGTCGTACACTTCCAGCGTTTTGGTGAAACCCTCAATATAGTTCATGAATATCTAGATAGAAAACGCACTTTTTAAAGTTAATGCATATTATAGTCATAAGGATTTTAAGAATATTAAGTTTAAGGAGGAAACAATAATGTATTATGATGATAGATATCCACGTAGACCTATTTGTCCAGATGATCGTTATGAATATCCTGAACGCCCTAGGTACCCCGAGTATCCAGGCGGGCGCTATGAATACCCTGAATATCCATATCACGACTTTGAAAGGGTAAAGCGGGAAATGTATCATATGTTCCCTGCAGAGTATCGCAGAGTCCACGTTACAATCATACAAGTAATAGATGAGATGGATGATCCTATGCGATATCCAATACCCCCTGCAGAGGTCGTAGAAAGAATGAGAGTCGAGATAATGAGGCGTGTCAGATACGGTACTATAGGAGAAGAAAGCGAAGGGTTAGATATTACTTCTCAATCCGTT
Source organism: Firmicutes bacterium UBA5435 (assembly GCA_002426645.1). Classification (GTDB taxonomy): domain Bacteria; phylum Bacillota; class UBA5435; order UBA5435; family UBA5435; genus UBA5435. The sequence goes on from DIRN01000085.1 coordinate 1,988, forward strand.
TCAGAAGATGACGCTACAGCACAACAGTTTTTCTTCAGCCCATTCTTTGGACCATTCCTAACGACTGCTCTTCTCTTCAACTTGCTTGGAAGAAGAACATTCGGCTGGTGGTAAAACTCATAGAAAAAGCCCGTTCCCCATTGCTTAAGCTGTGGGAAGCGGGCTCATAATTTTATACGAATTTATAAGGTGAAACTACATCCGTATTATATTTTTTCTTTGTATCTTCTAACCTTTGCAGCTGTGCATTAAGCTCATTGAGAAATTCTTCAGGGACTGTAGACTGATCTTTATAGATCTTTACCATCCTCTTGTACTTAGCTATATACCTATCAACCCTAACAGAGAATTGTTCTATATATTCTTCCTCTGTATATTCCCTATCAAGATGCTCTGCAAAAAGCGCCTTAAGATCTTCATACTTAGGAATGTATCCTATTGGTGTTTTTATAGCATCAAATTGACCATTTATTCTACCATTGGCCCATAGTATCCACACCTGCTTGTCCAGCATACCATTGAGATACTTCCCAGTCTTTTCGCTCTTTAAGAAATAGTTTACTCCAAAAATCACTGGTGCCCTATCTAAACCCTCTACGAACTTAAGATGGTTATTTATATAGGTGCCAACAGGGATAGAAAGGAAATCTAAGTTCGCCATAGGATTATGCTTTCTTTCTCCCTCTTTACCTAAGGTAGCAGCTGTGGTCTCAGATTCCAAACTAGCGCCAACTAATACTCCATGAGCCCAACTTAATGACTCTGCAACAGGAACAGTAGTATTAGAGTCTCTTCCACCATAAATAAATCCACTTACGGGAACTCCTTCGGGATCATCTAGCTTAGGATCAGCGTTATCTAACTCTTTAAGGCGTATAGTATAACGTGCATTCTTATGCGCTGCACCAATCTCTTTACCATCTTTGTCTTTTTTACCTTTATACCACTCACCAGAGAAATTCATGCCTTCATCTGGAAGATTCTTTCCCATACCCAGCCAATAAGGGGTATCATTATTAACTAAGACATTAGAGAAGATGAGTTCTCGTGGTGTAGTCAATGCTTTATAGATAACAGGATCATCATCAGGATTAACATCTTGTATAATTCCAAATATTCCTGATTCAACGTTAACAGCGCGCACCTCACTATCGATCTTACGCAGGTAAGCGATGTCATCTCCGACAATTAACTGTCCTGGAAGCATTGCTGTACTTGTCTTACCACATGCACTGGGGAATGCCCCTGTAAAGTATGTTGCTTTACCATCAGTGCCCTTTACACCCATTACAAACATATGCTCACATAACCAGTCTTCCTTAGCAGCCTTCTGTATACCTAATCTAAGAGCAAGTTTCTTTAGACCCACTGTGTTTCCAGCATATTGAGTATTAACACTAAAGACACGGTTCTCCTTTAAGTCTATGTATACTCGACGCTTATCTGTATCTACACTTACGTTATTTTCCAGTCTCCCTGCAGAGTGTATGAAGTGAAAGTACTTATCAGAGCCATTCAACCTTTTAAATTCCTCATATCCTGCTCTATATAAAAGGTCTTCGCTATGGGCAACGTAGGCTGAATCAGTTATTTGAAGTGCAGGAATGGCAAACTCTGAATTAGTAGGCCCAAGAGAGAAGAACCGAACAAGCATCTCTTTCCCCTTCATGATGCCATCTAGTAAGGACATCATCTCCTCTAGTCCTTCATTCCTATCTATGGAATTAATATCTAATCCAAAATCAAAGTCCTTTTCAAGCAAATACTTAGTACTCTCTTTGTCACGCGCCTGATCATAGTAGCCATCAAAGTGCACTGTATGACCTTTTGTAGCCAGTTCGTGTTCCTCACCGTTCTTAAGAGCCAGATCCCTTACATACCTTAGGTCTTCCTCAGAATCAGTAATTACAGTTACTTTGTCTGGCTTGCAGACCCTAATAGCCATCTCCACTATTTTAATAACATGTTCATTATTGAGTTCTTCTAATAACTTACGATTTTTATTATCAAGCACCCCTGTTTTCCTCCTTTTAGTAACATTCGTCCTTACTTTGCATCTTCATAGGTTGCTAATACGGTCTTTATTACATAGCAACCCTATATAGGTCGTTATTTATGCGTGGTCTTGTGTGTAGAGGAGTATTACAAACAACTAATACATAGCCCCTTTATAAGAAGGAGTTTTTGGCAGTAGATCATAACAAAAAAGACCATCAAGATACGACCTCTTCGTTGAAGTGTCTCTCGTGGCCTACTCTCCAAGATTACTCTACAAATGAAGATAATCGTTGGCTTGTGGACCATAAACTGCGGACATCAAGAAAGTCTTTCCCTTATAAAAATCCATGTAGGAATTACCTCCGAGATCCTACTACAAATCATATTGCGTATATAATATCATAGGAAAAGGTGGAAGTCAATACTCTTTTTTTAAGCCCCTATGCATCACGCGATCTAAATGCCCATGATAAAAGAGATATTATCAAACCTATATATACTAAGAATTCATACTTAACCGCAACGGATATTGATAAAGCAACCCCTATAATAGATATAAGGCCACCTAGTGTCGTAATGATAAACCCTATAGTCTTCTTTCTGAAACCAGCTGCTCGATACCCTTCCATTGCCCTCTTAGCCTTACTATAATCTTGTGGTTTTACCCAGATCTCCTCGTATCGAGTGGAAAACCTCCATTTCTCAATCGGGCCTACCTCTGTTTTTACTGAATACTCGATCCCCGCTCTCTCAAGACTCTTCTTAATTAAATCGGATTCCTTGATATCAAATCCATAATTCGAATATATTAATCCTCTTCTATTATCTGTAGAATGAGCCTTTGTTACCTCCACCAAGAGAGGACATTTTTTTAAAGGTCCTCCTTCAGTTAAAAATCCATAGGCTTCTACTATTAATTTAAATCTATCATCTGCTTTAGAAATAGAAGGATTTACATCAGGATGATATATCTTGGCAAGATGTCGATAGGCCTTTTTTACATTCCCTATTGGTGCACCAGGGAATAGACCAAGGATGAAATAGGCTTCACGTGTAATTACTTCAAAATCCATCTCGTATCTCACCTCTTATAAGTCTTTATATAAGAGAGCTTTATTAATGAATCTCAAATGGTCTATCCAAGGTAAAGACCATGATCCGTTCCCCAGTCTTAGTGCTTATATCGTTATGTAACGTAATGTTCCTCCTCCCAGTTGCCTCAAATATAATAGCATCCAAGAGATCTCTCGAACCCTCTAAAAGTTGCATCCTCACCTGTTTAATAAGATTACGCCCCTTTGGTGTCCTAGCTAGTTGTTGCTCGCCAGGGGTTAGCATTCCCTTAAGCCGCACAAAGACCATATCATCGAAGATATATGTCTTTACCTCTTGAGGTCCCCTTCCTAAATGTTCCTTTTCAAACTTTATAATAGCTTTACTTATACCATCCTCAATTTTACCCTTTGTCTTTCCTATCACTAAGTTCCCTCCACAAACAGACTTTAATATACTCTTAAAGTCCCCTTTCTTTTACATCTAGGTGGACCAAGGATCTCAGATAAAATTATCCCATTCATGAGTGTCGTTCCCTGTAGCTGAATAGAGGTTCTCCTCTCTACAGGCCTGCTCCACCCCTCAAGATCACTCATACCTTCACGAAATTCTTCGTCCATACCGCTCCATTCCAGCGTATCACCTTCTACCCCTAAAGCGTCATAATTCATAGAAAGAGGTATCCCCAGATTAACATCTGTCTCTTGCTTCTGTGTACTCTGCCGATAAGACCGCTTCTCAGGTATAACAGTAGGACTAATAGGTTTAGTATATGGTTTTCTTTGAGGTGGTGGATACTCAATTGGCTTTTCTCTTCTAACATCAGAAGTATCTGCACGACGCCAATACTTTACAACAGCATTTATAATAGCTATCGCCAGATATATCAATAATATTTCCATGTATAACCCCCCTTAAGATATCCTCAAAGATTGAGTAGGTAAATGCTAGGTG
>DIRN01000001.1:0-11280 GCA_002426645.1 Firmicutes bacterium UBA5435
ATAAAAATGAAGGAAATTCAGGTTGTAAATATTTTTCTTGACGTTCACGTATATACGTGATACACTTAAATCGGTGGAGGTGATTTGTGTGGAGCATCAAAATGTGACCTTGTCATTACCAAAAGATGTCTTACGCAAGTTTAAACACATAGCTATTGAGAAGAATACATCCTTGTCAGGTTTACTGACTGAGACGATTATGAGAATTGTGGCAGAAAGTGATAGATACAAATTGGCCGCAAGAGAGAACATAGTACTTATGGAAGAGGGATTTAACCTTGGTACCAGAGGACGCATTGAATCGAAAAGAGAAGAACTGTATGAGCGTTAAGGAAGAGATGCTTCAATTCATTGATACTAATGTGTTAGTATATGCATATGATAAGTCTGCCGGAGCGAAGTACCAAAAGGCAAAGGAACTTCTAAAATGTATTTGGAATCTTGGTACCGGGTGTATAAGTATTCAGGTATTACAGGAATTCTATGTCACAGTAACAGATAAGCTCGCCTATCCAATGGAAAGTGAGATTGCATCACGCATTATTTCGGGTCTCTCGTCATGGTGTCTTCATAGCCCGTCACCAGAAGATGTTATCCACGCTATCTTCCTACATCAGGCGCATAGGGTATCTTTTTGGGATGCGATGATAATACAAAGCGCCCAACGAATGAATTGCCAGGTCCTGTTCTCTGAAGATCTCAATCCTGGGCAGTGTTACGATTCAGTCCGTGTAGTCAATCCTTTTACCGATGATTTATATAACCTTGAAGGGAAATTTGGTCAATATTTACACGATTGAAACTATGCATCGCTACATTCATCTTTCGAAGGGATGGTACATTGTGGCAGGTGAGTCCATAATAGAGATGAAGTCAGCATCTTGTATAATTATTATGAAACCACAAAGGTTTATCAAAAGCCACATATGCGGTCCTACTCCATATAACTAAATCTCATATATAAACTTTACTATAGTGAGCTTGGACTATCATTGAAAAAAACTGTAGAATATGATAGACTCTCTATAGAGTTTATATTAGTAAGGTGGAATTTACTTCAGTGATACTGAATTCTAATGAAATTTTAATCTTCTTCTAATGGTACTCAAATCTCTACATGTTATGATGACTCTATCAAAGACAAATGGAGGTTATCATAATGATTACTTTAGAACAAGTCGAAAAGTTACGTGAACGAGCCGGTATCTCATATGAGGAGGCAAAAAAGGCTCTGGAAGAGACCAATGGAGATCTTTTAGAGGCTGTTATCAATCTGGAAAAGCGGAACCTAATTCAGGCACCTGAATCAGGTGGATACTACAATTCGGAAACACAAAATCAAGAAACAAATGGCAATAGAGATCAGAATGCATCTAAAGAACAGTCCTCAGACGGTGGGCGTACCCACTTCAGTGAAATGGTTAGGAACTTCTTTAGATGGTGCGGGGAAATGCTCTATAAAGGGAATACCAATAGCTTCGAAGTGATGAAGGATGGAAAGAATGTAATACTAATGCCATTGACAGTCCTGGCATTACTTTTAATCTTTGCCTTCTGGATTGTTGTTCCTATCACCTTCATCGGTCTTATTTTCGGGTACCGATATCGGTTCAGTGGCCCAGATGTAGAAAGAACACAGGTTAACAAATCTGTGGAAACCGTCTCCGATGCTACTCTCCGTGCCGTCAATAAGGTCGTTGATGCAGCTGAAAATCTTTCAAAGGATGTAAAGAAGAACAAAGGTGATAAAGACAGTGGAGAGAATATTGATCATTGAAGATGAAGAGAAAATAGCTCGCTTCATAGAACTAGAGTTGATATTCGAAGGTTATGAAGTAGAGAAAGCATTTGATGGAAGGGAGGGGCTGGTCCTTGCAAAAGCCCGCCCCTTCGACCTTGTTTTACTGGATATCATGCTTCCAGGCATCAACGGGATCGAGGTGCTCAGGAGAATACGCCAGTATTCTGAGATTCCAGTGATTTTATTGACTGCCCGAGATGCGGTGGTTGATAAGGTTGTTGGGCTAGACAGTGGTGCAGATGACTATATTACGAAACCCTTTGCCATTGAGGAACTATTGGCGAGAATTAGGACGTGCCTTAGAAAAAGGAAAGGCACTAGTCAGATACAGTATTCTACTAGCATTGAGGTAGGGATAGTAAGACTCGATCTAGAGCGTAGGGAATGTTGGGTAGGAGACCAACTAGTGGAACTCACGAAGAAGGAGTTTGATCTCCTACAATTTTTAATGGAGAACAAGAACATTGTCATGAGGCGAGAGGTACTCCTTGATTGCGTCTGGGGGTATGATTTCGGAGGAGGCACCAATGCTGTAGATGTTTATATCCGTTACCTAAGAGCAAAAATCGAGGAACCCTTTGATTTGAAGCTGATTCATACAGTACGTGGAGTGGGGTATGTGATCAAAGATGAACAATAAGGAAAAGTCCCATGGTTCCAGAACCCGCCTTGCGGACAAAATTCGTTCTTCACTGGTCTTGAAGTTGAACCTACGAATGGTAGGGGAATTGCTATCGGTTTTTGTGGCTGGCAATATCTTAATTAGCATTTTGTTTATTGGTTTAATGTTATGGAAAGCTGAACTTGGAGCCCGAGATCTTATCAATGCCTATGAAATAGGACGCGATACCATGGAAGAACAACATATGACTTTCGATGGTTATAAGATATCCACGACTGAAGCATCCGTTCGAGGTTTCGTCTTGCCGGATCTGTTTCAGGAATGGCTACCCCTTGAAACACCTGGTGCAAGGCGTAGCATAACCGTACCCAACCCTCGGCTCAAGATGCCACTAATGCAGTGTATTGAAGAAGTAGAGTATCATATGATCGTCACATCCGGCGATCTTACCTACCACATTACTTACGCCTTAGGTGCTGACATGCTTATATATGGTTTTCTCCTTTTAGTCTTCCTCAGCGCTGAATTTCTGCACCTTATTGGTAGTATAGGGAAGAACACCAAGGCCATTCGGAAAATACTCAAACCACTCTCAGATATGTCAGAAACCGCCAAGAGTCTTCACGAGGGCATGACATCAATGGGTTCAGGTGCAGATGGTATAAGAAGCTTGGCAGGTGCCATTAGTACCATAGATGCCAGACGGTTAGATCGGCGTCTATATGTTGATAGCTCTCAGACTGAACTCAAGGATCTAGCCTATGCCATTAACGATATGCTTAACAGGATCAATCAGTCGTACCAGTCTCAGGTCCGTTTTGTATCCGATGCCTCTCATGAGTTGAGGACTCCTATTTCAGTGATTCAAGGTTATACCAACTTACTAGATCGATGGGCTAAACACGATGAAAAGACTATGCAGGAATCCATTGACGCCATTAAAAGTGAGACTGAGAATATGAAAGTCCTTGTAGAACAGCTCCTCTTCCTTGCTCGGGGTGATAATGAAACCATTCAGTTGCACAAGGCTGTATTTGATATTAGTGAGATTATAGACGAGATTATCAAGGAAACCCGTCTTATTGACCCAGCACATATATTTGAAACCCATATAAACGGTAGGGCTTATGTGGATGGGGATCAGCAGTTGATCAAACAGGCCATACGGATCCTAGTAGATAACAGCATTAAGTACACTCCTGTGGGTGAGAAGATCACCCTCAAAGTCATTTCGAGAGAAGACATCATTAGCATTCAGGTGCAGGACAATGGGATTGGCATTACGCCTCAGGATGTATCCCATATTTTTGATAGATTTTATCGCTCTGATGAATCAAGGGCTCGAAAAACAGGTGGCTCTGGTTTAGGATTATCCATTGCAAAATGGATTGTTGAACGCCATGGAGGTCACTTTGAAGTTCTTAGCCGCGTGGATATAGGCACTCGAATTACAATGGCGTTGCCTACAGCGAAAAGACCATTGTGCGACAGAGAAGATGATTCTCACTGCGCCATTGATACGACAACAAATGAACATCTTAACAGAGAATGATTTCTAAGATACGAATCTATTGAGTGTTTTTACATAAATCTTCTAAATATAAAAATAGGATAAAGCCATTTGTTTTATAGTACTTGCTTGGGTCTGCCTTCGTCTTGCGATCTAACTCGGCTTATCTTCTCTTCTTAGCAAGAAGTCTCCTTCTGCCATAGCTAGATAAGGTTGTCTAAAGAACGCATAAGACCTAAAAATCATTTTATAAAGAAGTTCTTGATATTTCTGAAGGTATATGTTAAACTATACGTACACACAAGTGTGCACAGTGAGGAGATCCTATGGACGATATAATTCGCATTGGTGATAAGGTTATAAGTAAAAAGAGAATAGAGAAGACCATAGATAAGATTCTTAAACTTCGACAGGAAGGCCTATCTCAACAGGAGGTTGCCATATCTGTTAATCTAGATAGGAGTTTCATATCGCGTTTAGAGAGTATGGGTGAGGTTAGAAAGGGAGCAAAGATAGCTCTAGTAGGATTTCCTATAGAAAACAAAGAGGAGATCCTAAAAGTAGCAGGAGAAGAAGGAGTGGACTTTGCTTATGTGCTGACGGATTCCGAACGATGGGGGTTCGTAGATGAAAGAAATGGAGCCAATCTAGTTAATGATATAATGCAGCTAATCTCCAGTTTAAAGGAATACGATATAGTTGTAATGATCGGTTCTGATATGCGTATTGAGATCGCAGAAGCCTTAGTTCCTGGTGAAGTAATCGGAATAGAGATCGGCAAATCCCCTATAAAAGGAGATAAATATGTAGAGCCTGAGGAGATAAGGAAAATTATTAGACGATTTAGGTAAAACCTATTACATTGAGAGCTGGTGTATTTATGAAAAATATAGTAAGTGTAAGTTTAGGTTCTTCAGCCCGTAATAAATCAGTTAACGTTAAAATCCTAGATGAAGATTTTTGTATACAACGCATTGGGACGGATGGAGACGTATTAAAAGCCGTATCCCTCATAGAGGAGTTTGATGGTAAGGTAGATGCTTTTGGTATAGGAGGCACTGACCTTTATATAGTAGCGGGGGGCAGACGGTATACATTAAGAGATGCTAGAAAATTAGCACAAGCTGCTCAGGAGAGCCCAATCGTTGATGGTAGCGGCCTCAAGGACACCCTTGAAAGAAGAGTTATAAATTATCTTCACAATGAGAAGATAATAGACTTTACCAATAGGAAAATACTCCAAGTCTGCAGTGTAGATAGGTTTGGAATGGCTGAGGCTTCAGTTAAAGTAGGAGCGGATATGATCTTTGGCGATCTCATTTTTGGTTTAGGTATACCAATACCTTTAAAAAAATTAAGTGCTATAAGTTTGGCTGCAAGGATTGCTGGCCCTATTATAACGCGTGTTCCAATGCGTTATCTTTATCCAACTGGTGAAAAACAAAGCATTAATACTCCCAAGTATGGTAAGTACTATAACTGGGCAGATATAATATCAGGAGACTTTCATTATATAAAGAAATATATGCCTTTAGACCTTACAGGCAAGATTATTTTAACCAATACCGTAACTGAAGCAGATATAGAAGAACTCAAGAAGAGGCGAGTAAAGATGCTTATAACGACTACCCCAGGTTTTGACGGACGTTCCTTTGGAACAAACGTGATGGAAGCTGTCCTAGTAGCCATATCGGGGAAGAGACCAGAGGAACTCACATCTGCTGACTATCATGCGCTCTTGGATAAGTTGAATTTTAAACCACGTATTGAAAGATTCTAGTAAAGGACATGCGGTCTTCTTAAGTAAGATGATCGCATTCCTATTATTCCCCAAGGTCTCTTTTACAAAAAGAGTTAAAAGATCTCTGCTATAGTCCCCGCACTTGGGCTCAACGCACCAGCATTGGGCATTGGAATATCCATAATATCAGAATCAGAAATTATATTAACCCCTGAGGGGAAAAAGTTGGCGATACCCGCTACTTGACCTGCGGAAAGGTTCACCTTAGCATAATAACCTTGACCATCTGCTATGGTTTTCCCTTGGTTAAAGAAGGAGTTATTACGTATTTGAATTATTTGAACAGCTCCATTAATTACGAATACAGCCATGGGTTACACCCTCTTTCCTCATGGAAACTTTAAAAGACCTCTCTTATACTCCCAAGACTTGGGCTTAAGGCGCCAGCATTAGGCATTGGGATATCCATGAAATCAGAATCATAAATGATATTAACTCCCGAAGGGAAAATGTTCGCGCTGCCAGCTACCTGGCCTGTAGAAAGATTTACCTTAGCATAATAACCATAACCATCTGCCACAGTCTTACCTTGATTAAAGTAAGAATTATTACGAATCTGGTTTATTTGAACCACTCCATTAAATACGTATACAGCCATACAATGCACCCTCTTTCTTCTAAGAACGGCCTTTGTACTAATCTATGCTAGGATAAGGACTTTTGCTATTTATTACGTCATGAGCTAAATTTTCTATTGACGATTAAATATTAGAGGTGTATAATTAAATAAAACCCAATAGAAGTAGGCCTTCGGGGCGGGGTGAGCGAGAGACTTTTATCGCAATTCCCCACCGGTGGTAATGCCTCTTTATGAGGACGAGCCCATCAGCCCCAGCGGTGGATTCCGGTGAGATCCCGGAGCCGACAGTAAAGTCTGAATGGGAGAAGGCGAGAACTATGTTTTCTTTGTATATGGTTCCCGTGTATGAACAAACTAACCCGTGGAGGCTCTTAACTTCCAGGGGCTTTTTAGTTCATAAAAGGGAGGAATTATTATGGCAAGAGACGAGAAGACATGGGAAATTAAGAAGAATCGTGTGGACGCTTTAAAAGGTGGAGTTATAATGGATGTAACAACCCCTGAACAGGCGGTTATAGCTGAACAGGCAGGAGCAGTTGCAGTAATGGCCTTAGAAAAGGTCCCAGCAGATATCCGCGGAGCTGGTGGTGTAGCACGTATGGCAGATCCCACGATAATTACTGAGATTATGGATGCAGTTACTATACCAGTCATGGCAAAGGTGAGAATAGGACATTTTGTAGAAGCCCAAATTCTAGAGGCCCTAGATGTAGATTGCATCGATGAAAGTGAGGTATTGACGCCAGCTGATGAAATGTACCATATAAATAAAGCTGGTTTTAGTGTTCCTTTTGTTTGTGGAGCTAGAAATTTAGGCGAGGCCTTACGACGTATACGAGAAGGAGCCGATATGATCAGAACAAAGGGTGAGCCTGGAACTGGCAATGTAGTAGAAGCTGTTCGTCATATAAGAAAAGTTATGGATGAGATCAGACTAGTAGTAGCTTCACCTGAGGAAGAGCTCATGTCCATAGCTAAAGAGATGGGAGCCCCCTACGACCTAGTTTTACAGGTAAATAGAGAGAGCCGATTACCAGTGCTCAATTTTGCAGCTGGTGGCATAGCTACCCCAGCTGACGCTGCTCTTATGATACAATTAGGAGCAGATGGTATCTTTGTTGGTTCTGGTATATTTAAATCAGCTGATCCTAAAGCACGTGCTGAGGCTATAGTTAAAGCAACAATCCATTATAATGATCGAGAGGTCCTCAGTGAAGTATCTAAGGGTTTAGGCGAAGCAATGCCTGGTATTGATATATCCGCTATAAGACCTGAAGAGCGAATGCAAGAACGTGGATGGTAAAGTAACCTAACTCATAGAGCGAACGCAGTGTATATATACTACGTTCGCTCTATTTTTTAAGCTAATTTAATCTGTTGTGTTAGCTTTAGAGCAAAATAATATCAAATGTGCTCCAGAACTAGTCTTAACGGAAAGTCAAATTAATTTGAGGCTATGAAAGTCTTAATTCGCTTTTGATGGTGTATTTGCAAGTACTGATATTATGGCTATGGGTGTCTGTAGGGCCCTAGATGAATCTAGGAAAGATATTCCTGGAGACGTAAAAGTAGTGGGTTATGATGATAAGTTCTTCGCATTTTTCTCTACCCATCGTTGACCACAATACGTCAGAATGAAGATGAATTCGGCATGAAAGCAGCTGACTTAATGTTAAAGCTCCTAGAGGATAATAACTGTGAGCTTAAAGATGTATATGTAGAACCAGAACTCATAATTAGAGAATGAGGCTAAGAAGTGCATTAAATACAATGCCTGTTAATAAAGACATGCCTATCCGAAGGGACATAGTAAGCCAGGTGGGTGCTCCCATCCGTTTAGTTATAGCTGTCTCTAAGAGCAGATTATGAGATATGGTTAGCATTAAACCTAAGTTGGTGATTTGTTGTACAGAGAGGTTAAGGGTCATGATGGCTCCAACTGCTCCGTAGAGGTTAAACCAATATCCCAAAGCAAGAACCACAGATGCTTCTCCGGGTAAACCTAGAAGACCCATTAAAGGACTGAAAAGGTGGCTTATCCATAGCATTATAGGTGTATGATTTAAGAACGTAATAATGAAATATATTGGGACTATGGTCTTTGCTAACTCTAAAGTCGTATTAATTCCTTTCTTTGCGCCGCGTAAAACAGTTTCCATCGTAATCATGCCACTATAATAGCATAGACTTATGAAGAAAACAATGATTATTTGGGAAACTTTATAGATAATCTTTCTTGTAAGTTTCCAGAGGACTTCTTTAATTTGATCTCCAGAATGCCTTGGTGATAAGCAGTTTGAGCATCTGTGCTCTGTACAGGTACTGGTAGAATAATTTTTCTACTAAACTTTCCTTGGTAAATCTCTTCTTTGTGCACCTTAACTTTTTGCGAGAGTTGGGACTTATAGGCACTCTCTCCCGCTAACCTCAGAGTATTACCTCTTAACTCTACTTGGATATCACTAGCTTGCCTGAAACCTGGAATCTCAGCTCTAACCATTATTTCAGTGGCTGTCTCTAAGATATTTACAGGTGGCCATCTATGCTCATCTGAGATCAGAGGTTTTTTACCTTGATGTAAAAGAGCCCTTGGGGATTTAGAGTCTTCTTTAATTAGGTTTTTCCCATCAGATATAGGTGGTGTTATCTTGATTACTTTACCACCATAATTTATACCAATGCTCAAAGAGCCACTTAAGTCTCTCACCCCAATATCATTAATATCAAAGATGAGTTTATCCAGTATTGCTTTGTCAATACATACCTTATCTATATGTATATCCGAAGACTGTCTCGTTAAATACGTTAAAATGATAGCTAGGGTGTAGGCTATTTTATCAAGGCCGGTTTGCAATTCATCTACTCTTTTCTTTAGCCCTCCATCTTTCCTCGATGTCCCCTGGAATCTGAAGGTGGATTTTAAACGTTCCCATAGAGATCTCAACATTTAAATTTTCCTTTCTCTTCAGAGCGCTGATAATAGTTTATGCTGATTCGGAATTTTTGTGTAATCTCCTTTGAGGGTTCACTCTTAAAAGCCTTTAAGCATAAATTTAAAGTAACACCAAAGGGTGGTGATAAATATGAGCAAGATTTCCTTGCACATCAACATCCATACATTACGAATCGCTGATATTGACACTGGCTCAGCAGTGGGTATTGGAAATAACTATTTCTGTGATTGGCGGACATATAGCAAAGTTAATAATGGTTTTGGCCGAATCATTGGAGACCGGAATTCCTTATCAGATGGCGTTTCTATGGTTGATGATTCAGATTGGCAGGATATGTTTTGTAACGAAGGTATAGCCGAATCCGCCTTACGTAAATTATTAAGGTAAGAAAGGAGGCGCAGAATGGATACTAAGATATATCTAGGGAAGGTAGACATAGGAGCTATACAGAACAATGCTGGTGCCTTTTATGGCGAAACAATCTTAAGAGGATGGCAGACTCGATCTAAGAGTAATTCTTCTATAGGTCGAGTGAATGGTGATGCAAATATAATCTCTAGCCGACTTAACCTTCTACATGATCCTGATTTCATAGATATGATGGTAAGGACAACGAAAGACTAAGAACTTATCCCGACATGTTAAACCTCATACAGGTGTCAATATGTCGGGATATAGAGTAACAACTATCTATAAAAATTGATAGTTAATGTCTCAGTCTGAGCTCCTACGGACTTCATAAACTTGATCTCTAAGATGCCTTGCTGATAGTTAGCACGAGCACCTTTACTACTTACTGGTATTGGTAGGTCAATATTGCGATTAAATTCACCTTCGTGGAGCTCTTGTTGGTGAACTTTGAAGACAGGGGAACTTTGTATGGCTGGGGCGCTCTTCCCTCTTATATTTAATGTGTTTCCGCTCAGTTCTACTTTAACATCACTAGGCTTCTGTAGACCCGGAATGGCTAGTGTTACAATTAATTCAGTAGCAGTTTCTGTTATAGTTATAGGTGGCCATTTACGTTGGCTAAAAGCACTTAATATATCTGCTGAACCTTGCCAAGGCCATTTCATATTGGTAAGCTCCTTAAGAACCTCTTCATTCATATAAGGTAGGTTCTTTAGAGTTTCAAAAGGATTCCGTTCCATAGCCATCCCCTACCTCCTTTAATCTTAAGATATTCATTGGTACAGTTTATGATTACATGAGAATTTTTGTGTATGGAACACCTTTAAAGATCCGAACATATAATGCTAATGATAAAAGGTAAAGTCTCCATTTCATCACTAAGCGTTACATGGATATGGTAACCTCTAACTATGAAAGGAGGAAATTAGTATGCCAGAGGCTCAACAATTCGGATTCTGGAACTTCGCGTTCATTCTATTCCTCATCTTAATCCTTCTCTTCTTTGGCAGCGGGTGGTTTTAAGATATAACCTAATGAGGATAGGGTGAAGATATAAGATAGACTAGTGCCGCGCATTAAAGAAAATACGCGGCACTAGCCTTTTAAAGTACATGCTAAAATATACATTCCCTATAGTAACACGCTTAAAGACAGCGACATATACTGCTATTGATGAGCGAGTAAAGTAAATATCGCCATAAGTATCATGTAATGAAGACTCATTTGTAAGGTTTATAATAAGAAAGGGGGCAATAAGTATGCCAGAAATTCAAAAGCCAGATCCCGGATTTTGGAACTTTGCGTTCATTTTATTCCTCATCTTGATCCTCCTCTTCTTCGGCAGTGGGTGGTTCTAAGATATAGCTGAGGATGTAAGAGAGTGCCGCGTATTCAAATGGATATGCGGTACTTTCTTTCAGAGTATATGTTAGAAAACTTATAGTAACATGCCTAAAGTCAATGACATATACTGCTATTGGTGAGTGAATGGAGTATATACCGCTATAAGTTCAAGTAATAAAGGCTCATTTGTAAGGTTTATGATGAGAAAGGGGGCAATAAGTATGCCAGAACTCCAAAAGCCAGATCCCGGATTTTGG
>DIRN01000001.1:11553-32345 GCA_002426645.1 Firmicutes bacterium UBA5435
AAATGGATATGCGGTACTTTCTTTTATATATACAAAAGGCGACAGTCCCTAAATCTGATTGATTTTCGCTGTCGCCTTTTGTATAGGATAGATCATCACGCTTATTTAATTTGTGATTCAAAGGCTTTCCATGAATCCGAGGCCTGTTCTAAAGAGGAAAGAGTAGTTTTAAGTGAATTTAACATCGCCTGAAGCTGCCCTATAGTAGAGCTAAATTCCTGAGCAGACTGGTTTACGGCTTCTTTATCAGAGAAGAGCGTAAGAGCCATCATAACCAGAAGGGGAATAGCTCCATTTGGTACAATTAAATTTATTGAGTTTCGTCTTTTATAGAATTGCTCTTCTTCTCCCAAACCGTTTATCCGTATGCTATCATCCATGTCAGGGGCCTCCTTTCTCTTGAACTATTAAGAGAATTACTTTATCACATAAATTTAGCTAATAATACTATATGCCTTATAAATGAGTGTCGTTACATCCCTTTCAAGACACGTGATAATAGAATTTCATAAAAAGCCTTTTATAGTAGAGAGGCTTATCTTTTTCTTGTCTTTCTCCCTCTTATGTTGTACAATAGGTATGGTAAAGGTTTAATGTAGAGATTTAGCTTCAGAATAGGATAAACTTAATATAGATTCATTATTTGCGAGAAAGGGTGAAAGGTTTAGTGAAGGCTTTCCTGGTTTTAGAAGATGGAACGGTCTTTAAGGGAACTCCTTTTGGTGCCCTAGGTGAACGCTTAGGAACTGTAGTTTTTAATACAGGGGTTGTAGGATATGAAAAAATACTAACAGATCCAGCGTGCAAGGGAAATATAATTGTAATGACATATCCCTTAATTGGAAACTATGGGGTAAACCATAAAGACCTAGAATCTGAGACTTGTCATGGTACAGCACTTGTTGTCCGTGATCTGAGTAGGAACAGTAGTAATTTTCGAGCTGAGGAAGGGTTAAATGATTTTTTAAAACGATGCGGAGTAATTGGTATAGCAAATGTAGATACTCGCGCTCTTACCATTCATATACGAGAGAATGGTGAGATGAGAGGTATAATAGTTACTGTGCCTAATGACACAGAAACTATAGATATAGATTCTCTACTTTCAAAGATACGGTCTTATAATCCCGTTCTTTCAGGAGAAATAGAAGGTGAGAGATTTAATATAAAGAAAAGTGGAAATAGTAACTTACATGTAGTTGCTATAGATCTAGGAGTACAGCGAAGTTCTCTGCAACAATTTGAGAGATTGGGTTGCTATGTAACACTAGTCCCTGCAGGTACAAAGGCTCGTGATATAATTGATATGGAGCCAGATGGCATATTCATATCAAGCGGTCCAGAGGATGAGACCCTTATAACTAAAGTAGCTGAGGAGCTCAAACCTCTTTTAGGGAAAAAACCTATCTTCGGAATAGGGACAGGCAATCTAGTTTTAGGATGTGCCCTTAGGGGCCGTATTAAAAGAATGAAATGTGGTCACCGTGGAGCAAATTATGCGGTAAAAAATATTGAGAATGGTAGACTAGATATTACCCTTCAGAATCACGGATATGTATTAGATGAAAATTCTCTTCCATACGAAAATGTCCAGATTACTTGGGGTAATCTAGTCGATGGAACCATAGAAGGTATTTCTGCAAATAATATAAGAGCCTTCTCCCTCCAGTACATACCAAATACTATGGAAAGAGGGACAGTAAGTAAAGGATTCAAGGAATTTAAGGAAGAACTATTAAAGTCAAAGGCTATTGGTATTACAGAAAGGGATGGTGACGCTTGTGCCAAAGAGAGATGATCTAAAGAAAATATTAATTATTGGGTCTGGACCTATAGTCATTGGGCAAGCCTGTGAATTTGACTATTCTGGCTCTCAAGCGTGTAAAGCCCTTAGGGAAGAAGGATATGAAGTAATTCTAGTAAATAGCAACCCTGCTACTATAATGACAGATCCAGAGATGGCTCATAGAACCTATATAGAACCTCTCACCCCAGAATTTTTAACTAAGATAATAGCCAGGGAACGGCCAGATGCTCTATTGCCCACCTTAGGGGGCCAGACAGGTCTAAATCTGGCGGTATTTCTATCTAAGGATGGTGTACTTGATAAGTATGGAGTGGAAATTATAGGAGCCAACGCAGAGACAATAGCTAGAGCAGAGGACAGAAAGCTCTTTAAAGATGCAATGCAAGAGATTGGAGTGGCTGTACCGCAAAGCGGAATTGCTCGAAGTGTTGAAGAAGCCATGGAGATAGGCGAAAGAATAGATTTTCCTCTCATTCTTCGGCCTGCTTTTACCATGGGTGGTAGCGGAGGTTCAATAGCGTATAATATAAAAGAGCTTAAGGAATTCGCGGTCAAGGGTATAGAAGCCAGCCCCATAGGGGAGGTCCTAATCGAACAATCAGTTATGGGTTGGAAAGAAGTAGAATTCGAGGTCCTAAGGGACTGCGAGGATAACGTGGTTATTGTAACCTCAATGGAAAATATAGATCCCATGGGGATTCATACTGGGGACAGCATAGTAGTAGCACCGGCCCAAACCCTTTCTGCATCAGAATACAATCATCTAGTGGCCCTTTCAAAGAAGATAATAAGGAAGATAGATGTATCAGGAGGAGGAGCCAACGTCCAACTAGGAGTTAATCCTGACAATGGTGATGTAGTAGTTATTGAGGTTAATCCCAGAGTATCTAGGAGTTCAGCGCTGGCTTCAAAGGCTACCGGGTTCCCAATTGCTTATGTTGCAACAAAACTTGCTGTTGGATATAGGCTAGATGAAGTAAAGAATCAAATAACTGGTAGAACATCTTCATTCTTCGAACCAGCTTTAGATTACTGTGTATCTAAGATCCCTAGGTTTACCTTTGAGAAATTCCGAGATGCAGTTCCTAACCTCAATACTTCAATGAAATCAGTAGGCGAAACCATGTCCATTGGACGTACTTTTAAAGAATCTTTTCAAAAGGGCCTAAGGTCATTGGAGATCGGTCGTGCAGGTTTCGGAGCTGATGGTAAGGACCTTAAGGAATTTAAAGAGGAACTTAAAGATATAAAACAAAACTTACGAATTCCTACTGATAAAAGGATCTTCTATGTAAAGTATGCTCTTGAAAAAGGCATGACAGTAGATGAAATTCATGAACTTTCAAAGATCGACTCATGGTTCTTAGATAATATGAAGGAAATAATAGAGATAGAGAAGAAACTTTTAGGTTATAGGATAGGTGAAGACAAAACCATTACACTCCCATATGAACTGCTTTTGGAAGCAAAAAAAGCAGGCTTCTCTGATAAACAAATAGCATATATCATTGGCTCACATGAATTAGCCATACGCGAGTATCGTAAATCTTTAGGGATAAAGGCGAACTTTAAACTAGTAGATACCTGTGCAGGAGAATTCAACTGCGAGAGACCTTACTACTATTCCACGTATGATGCAGCTGATGAGAATAGGATAAGTGATCGTAAGAAAATTATAATCCTAGGAGGAGGACCTAATAGGATAGGACAGGGAATTGAATTCGATTATTGCTGTGTTCACGCATCCTTTGCCCTACGGGAAGAAGGTTACGAGAGCATTATGATAAATAGTAACCCAGAAACTGTTAGTACAGACTATGATACTTCGGATAAACTATACTTTGAGCCACTTACCAGGGAGGACGTCTTAAATATAATAGAGGCAGAAGAACCAGATGGTATAATAGTTCAGTTCGGAGGGCAAACGCCTTTAAGCCTAGCAGTCCCCTTAGAAGAGGTTGGCGTAAAGATCCTGGGAACATCTCCAGATAGTATAGATATGGCAGAAAACCGAGAAAGATTCAATGATCTTTTGAGTGAACTGAACCTTATTAAACCAGAGAATGATACAGGCACATCTCCAGAAGAAGCAAAGGCTATAGCTAGGCGCATAGGCTATCCTGTCTTAGTCAGACCCTCATACGTCTTAGGCGGTAGAGCCATGCAGATAGTCTACGATGAGAAAGAACTGGAGTTTTACATGAAAACAGCTGTAGAAGCATCTTCAGATCATCCAGTACTAGTAGAGAAATTCTTAGAGGATGCAATTGAAGTGGATGTAGATGCTGTAGCTGATGGAGAGAGTGTGTTGATTGGTGGTATCATGGAGCACATAGAAGAAGCAGGCATACACTCAGGCGATAGTGCTTGTGTGATGCCCCCTATGAGTCTCACAGATGAGACAATCCAGCGAATAAGGGAGAACACCAATGCCCTTGCTAAGGCTCTTAATGTAAAAGGGCTTATGAACATCCAGTATGCTGTAAGGAACGATGTTATATATGTATTAGAGGTAAACCCACGCGCGTCCCGAACGATACCCTTTATCAGTAAAGCCATTAGAGTTCCACTGGCTAAAATAGCTACAAAAGTAATGCTCGGAAAGACCCTAAAAGAATTAGGATTAACAGAAGAGATACATATAGAGCATGTGGCAGTAAAAGAAGCAGTCTTCCCCTTTAACAGATTTCCAGGAGTTGATGCAATCCTAGGCCCTGAAATGAAATCAACAGGTGAAGTTATGGGTATAGATACTAGTTTCGGAAGAGCATTTGCTAAATCCCAGCTTGCAGCGGGTGAAAAGTTACCTTTAAAAGGGGCTGTTTTCATTAGCGTAAAGAATCATGATAAAAGATCAGTTATTTATATAGCAAAGAAACTTATTGACCTTGGTTTCTCTATTGTTGCTACCAAAGGGACGGCCAGAGTACTACGGCAGAACGATGTTGAAGTACAAGAGGTCTTCAAGCTTCATGAAGGAAGACCCCATGTTATAGATCTCTTAAAGAACGGAGATATTAACCTCATTATAAATACAACAAGTGGTAGAGGAGCTGTAGGGGATGACAGACAGATAAGGAATTACGCCGTAATGCATGGTATTCCCCTTGTCACTACTATATCCGGTGCTTCTGCAACAGTAAATGGCATAGAGAATTTACTGAGAAGGGACTTTAAAGTAAAGACTATTCAAGAGTATCATAGCCTTATACAGGTTTAATGGAATACAAAGCGAGAAACTATGGCGAAAGGTGGTGGCATATTTGGATCCTGACTCGTGTAGTAGTAAAAAGTCCATAATTAGTAGTGTAATTAAAGAGGTAGGTCCATATATGCCTCACCAGGATGGCCCTACCTCTCTTAGAGTCTGCCTTGATAGTGGACTCAGATTTACGTCGTATATAGGATAAGCATCACAGAGATAAACCTATATACCTTAAGAAAAGGAGGATGTAGGTGCTATGGATATCATTGAAAGAGTAGAACAATTAATCGCTGAGAAGAGATTCGAGGAACTCAGAAGGTTACTAAAGGAGCATCATCCCTTAGAGATAGGAGAAATACTTGAAGAACTTGATCATAATACAAAGGGTCTTGTATTTAGAGTCTTAGATAAAGACCTAGCAATAGATGTCTTTGATTTTATGGATGTTGATGAGAAGGAGGAACTCTTAAAAGCCCTCTCAGGAGAATACGTTGCTCTAATATTGAATGAGATGTCTTCAGACGAGCGTACTGAACTTCTAGGGGAGCTACCTGCCAAGGTAATTAAGAAATACCTTGCCCTTCTCTCACCAGAGCAAAGAAGAGTAGCCAATCAGCTCTTAGGTTATAAAGAGGATACAGCTGGTCGTCTTATGACCGTAGAATTCGTTGATTTAAAGGAGAATCAAAGGCTTGATGAGGCTTTAGAGCATATAAGACGTACCGCTCCTAACAAAGAGACAATATATTATTGCTACGTCATCTCCGATACTCGGGAACTGTTAGGCTTTGTATCCTTAAGAGAGCTTCTTCTGGCTCCTCCTAATATGTTCGTTAGAGATATAATGCATAGAGACGTTATTAAGGTCTCAACCGATGATGATCAGGAGGATGTTGCACGGCTCTTTAGGGAATATGGGTTTATTGCAGTTCCAGTAGTAGACCGTGAAGATAGGCTTGTAGGAATTATAACCTATGACGACATAATGGATGTTATTGAAGAAGAGAGTGCAGAGGATATTCACTTGATGGGTGGTCTGACTCTACCTGTAGAAGAGGCAGATTATCATAAGAGAAATATCTTTTGGAATGTGCGCCAGAGGATTGGTTGGCTTGTTTTTCTTATTATCCTAGGTAGCTTTTCAGGGTACATTATGAAGGGATACTCAGAGCTTCTTGATAGCGTTATAGCCTTAGCATTCTTCGTTCCTATGCTGGTTGACACAGGAGGTAACGCAGGTACTCAGGCAGCTACTTTAATGATACGAGCCCTTGCTACTGGTGAATTATCAGAGGCTGAGGCTTTTAAGGCAATATTACGAGAGACTCTATGCGGAGCCATTATAGGTATTATCTTAGGTATACTAGGGTTCGTACGTGCTTACTTATTAGAAAAGGAGCTTTTAGTAAGTCTTGCAGTAGGCGTTGCTGTTACTATTGTAGTCGTAATATCAAATATAGTGGGAGCCTTTTTGCCGCTTTTAGCCAAGAAAGTTCGAGTAGATCCAGCAGTTATGGCAGGTCCCCTCATTACCACTGTAGTAGATATAGTAGGGCTTATGATATATTTTTATGTAGCCAGGTTATTCCTGGGCTTTTAAGATCTAAGCAGATTATATGTGCTTTACTTCAAAGGCAAGAGGTGATAAATAATGTCGTCTAAAATAGTAGTTGTTGGTGGTGTTGCCGGAGGTGCAAGCGCAGCAGCTAAAGCCAGAAGGACTGATGAGTTCGCAGAGATCACGATATATGAGAGAGGGCCATACGTCTCCTTTGCCAACTGCGGACTTCCATATTACCTAGGCGGTACTATAGAGGATAGAGGTGAACTCTTTTTAGTATCTCCAGAGCGGTTTAAATCCAGATTCAATATTAATGTTGAAGTTAATCACGAAGTTCTCTCTATTCAGCGAAATGAAAAGACAATTATAGTAAAGAATAAAGAGACTGGCATAGAATCCGAAGTGCCTTATGATAAGTTGATCCTAGCTCCAGGATCCTTTGCTGCAAGACCTAATATAGAAGGAGTCAATGGAGAGCGGATCTTTACCCTTTGGACTATCCAAGATGTAGATGAGCTCAAAGGCTTTATAGAAGAGAATAAACCCCAGAAGGCAGTAGTGGTTGGAGGTGGCTTCGTTGGCTTAGAAGCAGTAGAAGCTCTACTATCCCTAGGCCTTAGCGTTCAATTGATAGAAGCCACATCTCAGATATTATCTCCATTAGATCAGGAGATGACTATTCCTGCTTTAAATCACTTAAAAAATCTAGGAGTAGATATCTCCTTAGGAAGTAGTGTTAAAGGATTCTCTGATAGGGGGAACACAGTAGAAGTAACTTTAGATAATGGTAGGATAATAGATGCTGATTTTATAGTGCTCGCTGTAGGTAGTAAGCCAGAGTTAGATCTTCCTCGCGATGCAGGGCTAACTATTGGCGAGACAGGTGGAGTAGTAGTAAATGAGAGAATGGAAACTATAGATCCACATATCTACGCAGCAGGAGATATCGTTGAAAGTCTTCATTTAGTAACAGGGAAGAAGGTTCGTATTCCTTTGGCAGGTCCGGCCAATAAACAGGGGCGGGTAGCAGGAGCTAATGCTGCTGGAGGCGACATGACCTTTAAAGGGGTTATAGGAACCTTTATAATTAAAGTCTGCGATTTCACCTTGGCTAAGACTGGTATCAACGAAAAGGAGGCAGGTGAAGGGGGATTTGATTATCATGTTTCATATACTCACTCTCCTCATCATGCTACCTATTACCCAGGAGCAGAGACAATGACGATTAAATTGATCTTTGAGAAGAGATGCGGTAGACTCCTAGGAGCCCAGGCTGTAGGTCCTCAGGGAATAGATAAGCGCATAGATGTATTAGCAACAGCTATTCATGGCCGTATGAGCGTTGAGGATCTTGAAGACCTTGATCTAGCTTATGCTCCCCCTTACTCTTCTCCAAAGGACCCAGCTATAATAGGTGGATTTGTAAGCGCTAATATACACCGTGGTGAAGTAAATGTCATAACTCCTAAGGAGCTTGCACAGGCTATAGCAGGAGGTAAAGAGATACAGCTAATTGATGTTCGCACAGAATCAGAGTTCAGAGGTGGTAGCATTCCAGGAGCAAAACTTATACCTATAGATTTATTAAGGGGACGAATAGAGGAATTAGATCCAAGTAAACCTACAGTTCTCTATTGTAGGGTAGCCTATCGCTCATACCTAGCTTATAAGATATTACAAGCTCATGGCTTTAAAGAATTACAGAATTTAAGTGGTGGTTATATGAGCTGGGTTATGGGAACTTCAGAATAACTCAAAATGGGGATAGACCCGCAGGTCTATCCCTAGAACTCTTTTAAAGCGCACTTACCAACGCTATAATTGCTCCACCAGCCATTATAGAACCTATCTGACCAGCTACATTAGCGCCAGCAGCGTGCATGATAAGGAAGTTTGATTTATCTTCTTCTTGGCCCATTTTGTGTATTACCCTAGCTGACATTGGGAATGCAGAGATACCAGCTGCTCCTATCATTGGATTTACTTTTTTCTTTAGAAATATATTTAATATCTTTGCAAAGATTACTCCAGCAGCTGTGTCAAAGATGAAAGCTAAAAGTCCCATTCCCATGATCATAAGGGTTCTAGCGTTTAAGAAGGCTTCTGCAGTCATAGTTGAACCTATAACTACTCCTAAAAAGATAGTTACTAAGTTGGCTAGTTCGTTCTGAGCAGACTTTGATAATCGTTCAAGAACACCGCACTCGCGGATAAGATTTCCGAACATTAGCATTCCAATTAGAGCAACACTCGCAGGGACTATGATTCCTGCTATCAACGTTACAGCTATAGGGAAGAGAACCCTTACGCTCTTTGGTATATTAACATCCCGGCCTTCCATTCGAATTCTACGTTCTTCTGGAGTTGTGAGAGCACGTATGATGGGTGGCTGTACCATAGGTACAAGAGCCATATATGAATAAGCTGCTACTGATATAGGAGCAAGTAAATGTTCTGCAAATAAGCTGGCTACAAAGATTGAAGTTGGGCCATCAGCAGCTCCTATAATACCAATAGATGCAGATTCTTTCAATGTAAATCCCATTGCAATTGCCACGAGCATTGTAGCAAATATTCCGAATTGAGCTGCAGCACCAAAGAGAAACATAAAAGGATTACTTAGAAGAGGTCCGAAATCTATCATGGCCCCAATAGCTATGAATATGAGTACTGGGAAGAGTTCTGTGGTGATACCTACTCGATAAAGAAGGTCTAAAACCCCGTGTTCACCTACTGCTGAAGAGTATGGAATGTTGGTAAGTATAGCTCCAAATCCAATAGGTAATAGGAGCATTGGTTCGTATTCTTTTACGATAGCTAGGTATATGAGAATTCCTCCTATAGCCATCATTATCAGCCTTTGAGGCTCTAAAAATTCGATGATTGGAAAAATTGTCGTTGGCAACGCTCAACACCTCGTATAACAAAATATATTTTTGTAGACTTGTCCTAAGTTCATACATTCTTCATATTATATCATTACTTGGAGCTCCTTTCAAGAGTTAGAAGAGGGTTAATCTTTTTAACCAATAGATGTAAGTTGCTTATAGGAGGAAAAGGAGAAAGAATGACGAATAATGATATTGAAGTTCTTGGTAGCTATAAGGAGGCAAAATGAATGAATCTTTCAAAGAAGTTTTTCATATTATTTCTCATCCTGGTTTGTATCGCTCCTATAAGAGTCGGAGCGTCTTCTATTTTAACTTTAAAAGAGGCAATAAATAAAGGGTTAGAAAATGATCTACAACTTATAGCTAGCAGAAAGCGTATACAAGAATTAGAGAATGAGTTAAGTACAGGAGACCCATTTTTTAATTGGAATTGGGATGTAACTGTAAAAACAGCTGATTTAACATATACCCCTACTAAAGGTGCTGAAATTTCGCCCTTTACGGCAGTATTGAGCGGAGGAGCAAAATTAGGTGACTATGTATCTATAAGAGGGAGCCTGACTCGTCCGAGGGAAGAAAGTAAAGTACCTGAGAGTTTAACCCTCTCTTACTCCAGACAAATATTTAGTAATCCTGCCTATTCAGATAAATCTTTAAATGCTCTAAAGGGAGAGATTGAACTTGCTAAAGCAGAAATAGATTATGAATCTAAGGTAGCTGATGTAACCTTACAAATAGTAAAGGAATACCTAAAATATCTAAGTTTAAAAGAAGACTTTGAGAAGACTAAAGAAAACCTAGAAAGGGTGGAGTTGATGGATAAGGAGGTTTCCATTAAATATGATCTGGGTTATGCCTCGACTTTAGACATGCTCTCTTCTCAGTTAATGTTGAAGGAAGCCGAAGTATCATTCAATGGATCTCAGGCTAGTTATGAAAAACAAATAGCAGGCTTTCTTAAGTCCCTAAAGATCGATGAAGATTTCCAGTTAGAAGATATAAGAGATTCTATTGATATAGAAATCAATTTAACTCCAGAAGAACTTATAGGTATTGCTATCTCTAATAGCGGAGAATTAGAAAAGTTAAAACTTGATATAATGTATGAGCATATTCAACTCAATAAGATAAAGACAAAGGATAGGCCGATCATAAAAGTTGAGGGTTCTTATGACCCTATTAGAGGGGATGCAGGTATATTCATAACAGGTACTTACTCGATGGATAACAGCAAGCCTCTAGAAAAAGAGATTAAAAACAAATCGGAAGTCATAGATTCCCTAAATCAAAAGGAAGAAGAGATAAAGACAAAGATAGCAGAGACTATAGAGAGACTCTTTGGGGAATTAGAGGAGATATACATCAAGTCGGATTTATCTCAATTAAAGATAGAAAAGTCCGATATTGAACTTGCTGCTGCTAAAGAGAGATTCAACCATGGTCTCATCTCTGAGATCGCAATGGAACAGGCTTTCCAAAGCCACGATAAGGTTTTAAGAGCTGAGAACGATTTAAAGTTAAGCGCAGAGATGAAAAAGTTAGAGATACTTAATGCAGCTGGCATAGATATATTGTCAGCTATCTTTAGATGATGCGAGGAGAAAGCATATGAAGATAATTGATCATATATTCATGGCATTAAAAAGACTACGATTAAGATTCTTTGAATCATTAGTTATAATAATTGCAATAGGGTTAGGAACTGGTGTTATCTGCGTTGCGCTAGCTCTTACATTTGCTTATACAGATCAGGCTAGCATGATCCAAGACTCTAAATACAATATGCAGATCCGTATACAATCTGGTGAAGATAATATCTTTTCCATGTCGTCTGGTATAACAAGGGTAGGAGAAAGGATTCCCGTACCTGCAAAGCTAACCCTAGACGTGATCCATGACATAAAGAATAATTGTAATACAATACAGTATGTCTTTATTCAAGAAGGTAGGTCCATCTCTTTTGCAGAGCCTGAGGAGACGAGCAGGGCAGTGAGAGGGCCTATGACCATGGAAGAACATGAACAATGGATGAAGGAATGGGAAAAGTACAACCTACAAGTCAGGTCTATAACACCAGATTATTTTGGTTTTAATGAATTACATTTAGCAGAAGGCAACTTATTTACAGATTATGATGTTAAAGAAGGCAACCGAGTTATAGTCCTAGGGCCCGAAGCAGCCCAAAGGCTATTCCCAGAGGGGGATCCAATTGGCAAGAAAGTTCTTATAGTTAATCAACAGCCATTAACAGTCATAGGGGTTCTCAAACCTATTGAAGAAGACAGCCGTTATGAAATGGTCTTTAACTATGAGAATAATTATGGCTATATTCCAGTTACAGTAAATACATATCCTCATGAAGTGGATGGAGAGCGAGAGTACAATTTAATTATCGCTGTGCCGAAAGACCCTAAGAAGATGGAAGAAGCAGAAAGAGAGATAAATGCTTATCTTAAGGGCTTATTCACAGAAGGGTACACTGTTTCCTCGAATTTTACAGCTATGAGAGATATACGGGAGATAGTCTTTAAAGGTCAAATTATAGCCGGCCTTGCTGCGTCTTTAGGGCTCTTAATAGCAGCTATAAACATATTGAATCTCATGATGGCGCGTGTGCTAAGACGTACTAAGGAGATAGGGATCTTAGTTGCGCTAGGTTCCAGTAGAAGAAGTATATTTAGTACATTTTTATGGGAAGCCATGTTAATGGGGTTATTTGGTGCTTTATTAGGATTTGGCATTTCAATAGTAGGAGAGAAGATAGTTACATCCCTATTAGAGTACTTCCCTATAAATATAGATTATAGGGTGTTCCTATCTGCTGTAGGCATTTCAGGGTTTATAAGTCTTCTCTTTGGTATATACCCTGCTCTACAAGGAGCTCGCGTTAATCCAGTAGATGCACTACGAACAGACTGATAACCTTAGGGGGATGCTATAAAATGTTAAGGGATATCTTTAGCTTAGCTTTTATTCAGGTAAAGAAGAGGCCGTTAAGGGCTATTCTCACTGTGCTTCAGGTAACTTTAGGCATAGCCACAATTGCTGTTATCTTTAATATAGTATTTGGTCTATGGGATGGCATTAAAGCAACTGAAGAGAACATGGGAGGCAATGTCTATATGCTTCAGGTAGGCCAACAGAGTACTTCCTCTGATGGAAGAAGTACACACACTTATATGAGGGGTGATACCTTTACTATTGAGTCTATACAGGAGCTACAGGAAAGGGTTGATACAATTGAGTATGTCTCTCCCATGGACTATGGCTACGATAGATTAATAAATGTTAAGGAGATTTTTTATAGGGTAAGGAGGATAGCCTATATTGGACCAGACTTTCTCAAAGTCGTTAATATGGATATCACAAGAGGTAGCTTCTTTACAAAAGGCGATTATGAGCAGGGAGCTAATGTCTGTGTTATCTCTACAATAACTGCAAATATGCTCTTTGGTGATAAAGACCCAGTGGGCGAGAATGTTCAGCTCTACAGCTCTTGGTATGGAGCTTCTGGGGAACTTCCAGCACCTACTGAGTACACCATAATCGGAGTCTTTGATCCGGGTCCTTTGAAAATAGGTTTTGGTCAGTTGACAGATTATCAAATGTTATTACCCAATAGTGTGAGAGGTTCTAATTATACAACTGATGGTATAACTGTGGTGGGAGGTTATACAAGCACGGTAGGAGATATCAGTGTTGGCTCAGTTCTTATAAGGATTAAACCCAGGCAGTTTGGGCCTACTCAAGCAGCGCTCTCTTCAATAGTAAGAGCTGAATATGGAGATGATATGGACGCTATTTTATCTCCAATGGATAGTTCAATTCAGGAATTCTCTAAAATAATGGTGTACCTCTCAGGGATAATGGGAGGATTTGGACTCCTTATTGTGGTGATAAGCTCCATTGGCATCTTATCTACTATGATGGTAAATACCCTGGAAAGAACTAGGCAGATCGGAATAGAAAAGGCATTAGGCGCTTCAAGAGGCTTAATTACCCTAAAGTTAAATATTGAGGCTGTACTCATGTCTTTTACAGGTGGATTATTAGGTTTAGTTGTAGCCTATATAGTAACAGAATACATTGGAGAATTAATAAGTGTACTGCCAATATCGTTGGAAAGAGGTCTACATCCTATGGCCATCTTTATGTCATTATTCGTAGCTATAGTGTCAGGATGGCTCTTTGGGTTAATACCAGCCATACAGGGTTCAAAGCTTTCCCCAACTGAGGCCTTGAGACAAAGGTAATAGGAGGTAAATGTTGTGCGCAACGATCCGATTATTAAAGAAAAACCCAGACCCTCTTCGGGTAATCGAATGCAAGTGAATTTAATAATATTTTTAGTATTAGCTATAGGGTTAATGGTAGCTGTACCATATCATTTTCTTTCTAAGTTGAAAGGTGAAGAATTCGTTCTTAGAACCTATGAATATTCACCAGTAAAGACCAGGACCTTTGTACGAAAGATCACAGTAGTAGGAAATGTTCAACCTACAGTCGCAGTTGAGGTAGAAACCGCTACTGCGGGAGTCTTAGAAAAACTTGAAGTCCAATTGGGACAAGACATAAGCTCAGGTCAGATCGTAGGGAGGCTGGATCTATCAGGACTTGAGGATAAAGCTAAAGAAGTAGCTGAAGCTATAGCTAAAGAAGAAAGTATCATAAATGAACTTTCCATAGATTATGAAATACAGCAACGAAATAATTTAAAGACCCTGGCAAATCTTGAAAAAGAATTGGAAAGTGCTAGACAGAACCTTGTATTAAAGGAAAGGCTCTACGAGATAGGTTCAATATCAAGGAAGGAACTAGAAGATGCTCAGGGGACTGTAACTAGACTAGAAGATGATTTAATATCCAAGCCTGAAGAGTTTAAATTATCTGAGGAAAAAGTCCAAGGCAAGTTAGATACTGCTAGAAAGAATCTAGAGAAGAATAAGAAGGAATACGCTGACCTTCTAGCAAAGCTTGAGAATAATTCTATAGTATCACCCATCGCAGGTCGTGTAATAGAGATAAAGGCAGGGACAGGCACACAGTTGGCAGTAGGGTCTAAGATCTTAAAGGTAGTTGATATGGCCTCCTCTGTGATAGTCATTTACGTAGAAGAATCAAATGTATCTAAGATATACTATGGACAAGAGGCAGAAGTTGAAGTAGGAGGCTCCAAACTTATAGGTAAGATCACCTATATCTCTCCTCAAACAACGAATATTTCCGGGCAAGGACCTTCTGTGGAAGTTCATGTTTCGCTAGACCAGGTTCCAGAGAATATTCGTGCCAATTCAACAGCAACTGTAAACTTTGAAGTGGAACGGAGAGATAATGTACCTTATCTTCGTAGAGGTCCATATTTAACTAGTGGAGAGTATAGTTTTGTATATGTTAGAGAGGGAGATAAAGCTACTAGGAAGAGCGTTACATTTGGATATCACGATGGTGAATTCGTTGAAGTCGTATCAGGACTTAATGTAGGGCAAGAGGTAATAACCACATCGTATGAGGAATATAAGGAGAAGCCAGAGATAGCTATAATCCCTGAGGGGGGAAGATTACGTTGATTGAGTTAAAGAAGATATCAAAGATTTATTTAATGGGACAGGTAAAAGTGACAGCTCTAAAGAACGTCGACCTGAAGATCCAAAGAGGTGAATTTATTTCAATAATGGGTCCATCAGGTTCAGGGAAGTCCACCTTATTACATATACTAGGTGCATTAGATACTCCTACTGGCGGAGAATATTTACTAGAAGAAACTGACGTTACCAGGCTTAGTGATAAAGAAGTATCGCGTATAAGAAATGGGCACTTTGGATTTGTCTTTCAAACATTTAATCTACTTCCTGACTTTACTGCCTTAGAGAATATTAGTATCCCTTTGATGTATGCTAGAGTCCGTCCAAAAGAAAGAAGAGAACGAGCCGGCCTCCTTCTTGAAAGAATGGGATTAAAGGATAGGATGACTCATTACCCGAGTCAGCTCTCTGGTGGTGAACAGCAAAGGGTTGCTATAGCTAGAGCCCTTGCTAATGATCCTAGTATAATCTTTGCTGATGAACCTACAGGTAATCTTAATACTAAACAAGGCGATGAGATAATGAAGATATTTACTAGGCTAAATGAAGAAGGAGTAACAGTAGTCATGGTTACTCACTCGCCTAGAATAGGCCAATACGCTAAGCGTATCGTCCAGATCGCTGATGGTGAAATAATATCAGATAAACTCAATAACAGTAAAGTCACATACGAGGAGTAGAACTTAAAAAGGGTTATAGAATATATATACCAAGGCCCTAGGTTAATCTAGGGCCTTGGTAATTTTGGGTCATATAGTTATTCTTTCTTTGCAGGAGATCTTGATTTTTTGCCTAATAAATATTAAGATTAAGAGATTGGAAGGGTTTTGTCTGGGTGAGGATATAGATAGGAGGAGATGATGGGATTTGAAAGAATTAATGACTGGTAACGAGGCAGTGGCGCGTGGTGCGTGGGAGGCAGGTGTCACTGTGGCTTCAGCTTACCCTGGAACTCCAAGTACGGAGATCCTTGAGAATATAGCTCATTACCAAGAGATATATGGCGAGTGGGCCCCAAACGAAAAGGTGGCTTTAGAGGTTGCTATTGGAGGTTCTATTGCAGGTGCAAGGAGCCTTGCATCCATGAAGCATGTAGGGCTAAATGTGGCAGCAGACCCGCTTTTCACAAATGCTTATACTGGAATCCGAGGCGGTTTAGTTATAATTACAGCTGATGATCCTGGAATGCATAGCTCCCAGAATGAACAGGATAATCGAAATTATGCTAAATTTGCAAAGATACCCATGTTAGAACCTAGCGACAGCCAAGAAGCTAAGGACTTTTTTATAGAGGCTATAAAGATAAGTGAGGAATTTGATACACCAGTAATCCTTAGGATGACTACTAGAGTCTGCCATAGCAAGGGCCTTGTTGAGCTTGGGGAGAGAGAATTAATCCCTATAAAGGAGTATAAGAAAGAGATAAATAAGTATGTTGCTACTCCAGCCAATGCAAAGGTCATGAGGGTGAAGCTAGAAGAACGATTAAAGAATTTAGCTGAATATAGTGAGAGAACCCCATTGAACAGAGTAGAATGGGGTGATAAGAAGATAGGCATAATCATCTCTGGCGTTAGTTATCAATATGCAAAAGAGGTATTTGGAGATAAAGCTTCCTACTTTAAGCTAGGTTTTTCCTATCCACTGCCATTAGATAAGATAAAGGCTTTCGCTTCAGAGGTGGAAGAGCTTTATGTAGTGGAAGAGTTAGATCCGTTTATAGAAGAACAACTCAAAGCAGCTGGTATACAGTGTATTGGTAAGGAAAAGATCCCACTTATTGGGGAACTTAACCCGGCTATTATTGCTCAGTCACTTACTGGCGAAATAAAGTCTTCGATAGATTGTGATATGGATAATGTGGTACCAAGACCCCCTACTATGTGTTCAGGGTGTCCACATAGGGGACTCTTTTACGTTTTAGGTAAAAAATCTAGGGATATTATTATAACAGGTGATATTGGGTGTTATACCCTGGCTTCTGCTGATCCACTCAGAGCCATGGATACTTGTATCTGTATGGGGGCTAGTATCAGCGCAGGACACGGTGTGCAAAAGGCTTTTGAAAAGAATAACGTGGACAAAAAGGTCTTTGCTGTGATAGGTGATTCTACCTTCTTCCACTCAGGTATAACTGGGTTAATGAATATTGTATATAACAAAGGAAACGCCACTACTATAATACTAGACAATAGGATTACAGGTATGACAGGGCACCAGGAGAATCCTGGCACTGGATATACTTTAAAGGGCGAAAAGACGAATATGATTGACATTGCTAAGCTCTGTGAAGGCATAGGTGTGAAGAAGATAAAGACTATAAATCCTCTTAACCTCGAAGAGACTGCAGAGGCTATTGAAGAAGCTATGGATGTAACTGAGCCTATGGTGATAATAGCAAAGTGGCCTTGTGCTTTGAAGAGGCTTTGGCCTGAGGAAAAGGAACTATACGGAAATACTAGGAGCAAATTATATGTTAATGAGGATAGGTGTAGTGGGTGTAAGGCTTGTATACGTACAGGCTGCCCTAGCATCGCCTTTATCAACGGAAAGGCTCATATTGATGATAGCATGTGCGTAGGCTGCGCCGTATGCCAGCAAGTATGCAGGTTTGGAGCCATACAAAGGCAAGGAGGCGAGGGTCAATGACTAATGTAAAGAACGTTTTTATAGTAGGCGTAGGCGGACAAGGCATTATATTAGCTGGTAAAGTCTTCTCTGCAGGTTTAGTAGGAGCTGGATATGATGTGAAGATGTCAGAGGTTCATGGGATGTCTCAAAGAGGCGGAAACGTCACTACTCAAGTTCGCTTTGGAGATAAGGTGTACTCACCTATAATAGGGAAGGGCGAGGCCCATCTTATACTAGCCTTAGAGAAGATGGAGGCATTACGGTGGGCAGAATACTTAAAACCTGATGGGAAGATCGTGCTAAATGATTTTGCCGTTCCGTCCGCACCTATTCTCTCTGGTAAGGCGATATATCCAGAGAATATAGTTGATTCTTTTAAAGGTAAGACTGATATCCTTATAGTAAAGGCTAATGATATAGCAGAGGAGCTTGGAAACCTTAAGGTTACGAATATGGTCATGGTTGGTGCTATGATTAAAGCTCTTGATCTCTCCCATATAGATTGGGATGAGATAATACGCAGAGAAGTAAAGGAGAAGTTCATAGATATAAATATCTTAGCCTTGAAGAGAGGTATGGAAGCCATTTAATCGTTATTTATTGGAAAGACGACTCTGTAGACACTGCAATTTCAGTGTGATAGAATGTAAGTATACCCCTATAATAACTCATAGATGTGAGGGGATGAAAATTGGGGTTTAAGTTAATTGCTATAGATCTAGATGATACATTGTTAGGGAGTGATTTAAAGATCTCGGAAGGGACCAAAGATGCTATAAGAGAATGTACCCGCCGAGGTATTTATGTAACCATTGCCACTGGGCGAATGCTAAGAGCTGCACTTCCCTTTGCTAAGGAATTAGAGATAAGTGTTCCTATTATAACATATAATGGAGCTCTTATAGCTTATCCATATTCTAGAGAGGTTCTTTATCACTCGCCTATTCCTTTGGAGTATGCTCGTAAAGTGGTAACTTATGCGTCTAGAAAAGGGCTACATCTTAATGTATATATTAACGATAAGCTTTACGCAGAAGATGGATATGAAGAAGCGGAAATATATAGTAGAACATATAATATTCCACTTATCTATGTGGATGATTTAACTAGTTCTTTAAAAGAAGAACCCACTAAACTACTTTCCATAGGCGAACCTGAGCTTATTCTAGACTTTAAGAAGGACTTAGAGGAGGAACTAGGTGATAACCTTCATCTGACTAGGTCTAAGCCAGAATACTTTGAGATTATGAACAACGGGGTTTCTAAAGGGCACGCTCTGTCTTTTCTAACCCAGACGCTAGGATTTAAGAGGGATGAGATTATTGCTATAGGGGATAGCTATAACGACGTTGAGATGATAGAATTTGCAGGGGTGGGAGTTGCAGTGGGCAATGCATCAGCTTATGTTAAAGAACGAGCCGATTATATTGCCCCTTCCAATGAGGAAGAGGGCGTGCGTTGGGTTATAAAGAGATTTATTTTAGGAGGGGATGGGTAATGAGAAGCGATGTAGTAAAGTTAGGGCCAGAGCGGGCGTCTCACAGGTCTTTATTTAAAGCCATGGGTTATACAGACGAAGAGATCGGGCGGCCTCTTATTGGAATAGCTAATTCTGCTAATGAAATTGTCCCTGGCCACATTCACCTTGACAATATAGTAAAGGCTGTTAAGGCAGGAGTGCGTCTGGCAGGAGGGACTCCTATAGAATTTGGGACTATAGGGGTTTGCGATGGTATAGCTATGGGACACGAGGGAATGAAGTATTCTTTAGCTAGCCGTGAACTCATTGCAGATTCTATTGAGATAATGGCAAAGGCTCATGCCTTTGATGCGCTTGTTCTAGTGCCTAATTGTGATAAGATAGTACCTGGAATGTTAATGGCTGCCGCTAGATTAGATATACCTACCATAGTGGTGAGTGGAGGTCCCATGCTGGCAGGAAGGCGCAACTGTGAGAACATTGACTTAAATACTGTTTTCGAAGGTGTAGGGGCTTATACCGTTGGAAAAATGGATGGAGAAGAACTAAAAGAAATAGAAGACGCAGCATGTCCGGGATGTGGTTCGTGTTCTGGGATGTTCACAGCTAATTCAATGAATTGTCTCACCGAAGTTTTAGGGCTAGGTCTTCCTGGGAACGGTACTATACCTGCAGTTCATGCTGGAAGGATAAGGCTGGCCAAGATGGCTGGTATGAGGATCTTAGAACTCCTTGAAGAAGGCCTTCGTCCATCAAAGATTCTGACGATGAAGGCATTTACCAATGCCCTTACTGTGGATATGGCACTTGGATGTTCAACTAATACAGCTCTGCATTTACCAGCTATTGCTGGAGAAATGGGTATAGATCTGGATTTAGATCTCATAAATGAGATAAGCGCTAAAACGCCTCATATTTGTCATCTAAGGCCATCTGGTCCCCATCATTTGCAGGATCTAGATGAAGCAGGGGGCATACCAGCTGTTATCAAAGAACTCTCTGGGAAAGGTCTCATTCAACTAGACGCTCTTACAGTTACAGGTAAGACAGTGGAAGAGAATATAAATAATGTACGTGTCCTACGTAGGGATATCATCAGGGAGATCAGTGATCCATACCATGCAGAGGGTGGCTTAGCAATACTCAGAGGCAATCTGGCTCCAGATGGTGCTGTTGTAAAGCAATCTGCAGTAGCCCCTGAGATGATGAAGCATTCAGGGCCAGCACGGGTCTTTAATTCAGAGGAAGACGCAGTTAAAGCCATTTTCGGTGGTCAGATAAAAAAGGGTGATGTAATAGTTATACGATATGAAGGACCAAAGGGTGGTCCAGGTATGAGAGAGATGTTGATTCCAACCTCTGCAGTAGCTGGGATGGGACTTGACAAGGACGTTGCGCTCATAACTGATGGGAGATTCTCAGGTGCTACACGTGGTGCAGCTATTGGTCATGTTTCTCCAGAAGCTATGGAGGGAGGAAATATTGGTTTAGTTCAAGATGGAGATATAATTGACATAGATATACCCGATAAGACCCTTAATGTCAGGTTGACTGATGAGCAGTTATCACAGAGACGAAAAAAATGGGAGGCGCCAGCTCCAAAGATAAAAAGAGGATATCTAGGGAGATATGCAA
>DIRN01000061.1 GCA_002426645.1 Firmicutes bacterium UBA5435
CTGATATATGTGGATCCTAGTGGAAATTACGCTATAACACCTGACGAGCTAATACTTGGTATTAAGATTGTTGGTGTAGGAGTAGTTTTTATCAAAGTAGCAAGCGATATGGTAGTAAATAGTTTAGAATCTGGCAAGGATCGATTTTGGAATGAGATTATTGTACCAGGATATGACAAAGTAAAAAATTATATTACATCTGCAAAAGGATTTTTGAGTAAGATTTTTGAGAGAGAGTCTGATGAAGTGGGATCTACAATTGTTGATCCTCTACCAGAATCTATTCCTTCAGATATACCTCCATTTTCTCTTGAGAGTCCCGATCCGTCTGAGAACTTTCTTATATTTAAGCGATTAACGCTACAAGGTATAACATACCTATCAACTCCTATGCAGGACATAGAGAAAAATCGGTTTGGAGTTTTTGATTTATACACCCCCACGTGGCAAGATAATGTTTTTATTTCTGAAGTAGATGTGATTAAGGGAACGGGTAACACTCAAAATACGTTACAAGGTTTTGCAGATGATGTAAATCAAGCTATATCCGGTAAAGGTCCTGTTGTAGGAACGAAAAAGCATTCTTTGTTCAAACAGAAAGTAGATGGATTAGGCGATCCAAATATTAGAACTGAACAGACATTTATAAACGGAGAACCTAAACCATATGGTACAAAAGGTGGTGTCAGAGTTGATGTTATAGAGTATCATCAAGATGGGACGATAACAGTATATGATTTGAAAACTGGTAGAGCAAGCTTATCACAAAGTAGAATCACTCAAATACAAAATGCTGTAAACCCCAATAATCCGGGTTCTGTTACAGTAGTCCAAATAAAATAAGGAGTATGATTTTATGGATAAAAAAGAGGTCAAAAAACTTATAAAAGCTGAATTTAAGGATATAATTAATGCTAATGGTTTTATTAAAAAAAGTGATACACTGTATATTAAAAATACAGACAGAAATGTCCTTCAGATAATTAATTTTGATTTAGGAAGCATTGGCTTTACCTGTTCAGTTGCACTGCAACCGCTATATGTTATTGAGCATACAAAAGGAATTAGCTTAGCAATGGGTGAAAGATTGAGCAGATTTAAAATGGTTCAAAAAGAGTGGTGGTCTTACGAACAGCCACAGGTTGGAATCAAAGAAATAAAGGAGCTACTCTTAAAGAATGGGTTAACTTGGTTCAAAGACTATGGTACTCCAGAAGGCATTATTGATTTTATTTCAACGGAAAAATATAAGGAATACGGCTTTGTTATGTTTAGGTCGTTCCATAGGAAAAGAAACCTTGGGTTTAGCTTGCTGTATACTGGTCGTTTTGATGAAGGGCTTAAATGCATTAATGATTTAATTGACGAGATAAAGGATAATGCCGCTGATTTTATGCTCTCTTATAAAAAGCAACTTGTAAATCTCGCTACTACAATTAATAGTGAACCAGAAAAAGTTTCTAAAATACTTCATATAGCAATTTTAGAGAATAAGAAGAGTATTAAGATTTAAGACACAATTAGGAGGTCTGAGGAAATATAGAAGTATAGAACCAAAACGTATACCCGGCAAGCCAATAAAATGGTAAGCCGGGTTTTCGTTTCATCTACGTGCGCCACGCATGGCGCGTAACTTGGCGGTGAAAGTCCGCTATGGGGGCTGGCGGTTGCCAACCATTAGCCAAGCGTAAGGGTGTCCTCTGCGAGGAGGAATCTGAAGGAAACGTGATGAGCAAAGTTCCGGCCCGAGGAACACGAATTGTATTAGGCATCCAAAGTGGGATGAGTCTGCGTAACAAGACAAAATCCAATAAACTGCACGGACACGAGGATGTAGATATGGCGGGTATATGGGATGAAAGTTACGCGTCTTACCATGGGAGGTTTCACGGACGGGTGAAAGCCCGGTTGAAACAAGATTTGTCGTGAGAAGTCAGCAGAAGCCATAGTACGGGAAACGAATCTCGGAAGGGCTGAACCAGAGGAGGCGAGGGTCAATGAAAGTTACCGAAGGTGGCTACTTAAAACACAGAAAACTTCCTAAGGAAGGCTACCTGCAGAGGGTACCTGCGGAACAGAGAGAGTATTCAGGAGCGTGTGCGCCACCGTGGATGACTGAAACCGACATCACCAACACCAACGTTTAAGGTGTAAACTCTGGAACCGCCGCTTGCGGACCCGCATGAGCGGTGGTGTTATCCCGACTTTTTAGTTATCCTGACAATTGATCGGAAACACCAGTTTTTCACCGCTTCTGTTTAAGTCTGTCGGGATAATATATTTTTTGCGCTGTATGCTGTATATTGATCTTATAGACTAAGAATTCAATGGAGGCATACATTATGATTGAATATCCAATTACAGATCTTATTGAAAAAGCACATCAGATTTTGAAAGACGAGGTGAGGTTAGCAGAAAAATCACTAGAAGTGAGTAGATCACGAGCTTTCAAACCAATTTTGGATTTCTATGTCAGCAAAGAATCAACCATGTATAACGAAGGCTTTATGAAAGAGCTCGAACACATTTACGAAGAGGAATTTCGAACTGGTGCAATCTCCAGAAATGTATTCAGCATTCGTACACGCGGAATTCGTATACTCCGTGAAGTATACCAAACCGGTACTTTTGTGTGGAAAAGGCCTACTAAAATATGCAATAAAAAATTACCGGATAGCTTTGAGTTACTCGTTACCAACACCGTGAACCCACTAGATTGCTCAGCATCTAGAAAACGCATTATGCTGTCTATACTCAGACGGTTTTGTCAATTTTTTTGAAATCATGGCATACATGAGATTTCTCAGATCGCAAGCAAAGATGTTCAGGCGTTTCTCAAAGACATTTCAACTTCTAGACCTAACAGTATGGATAATGTGATCGATGCACTGCGTAAACTGAATCGGTTTTTGATTGATTCAGGAGTGGCTGGTCTTCCTTATGTGGATCTGCTCATGGCGCCCAGGGCCAGAGACAAAAAGATTTATCCATATATGCCCCAGGATGAGCTGAATGCTGTGTTTGAACATATTAACCGTGACACGGCAGTTGGAAAACGGGACTTTGCTATCTTAATGTTGGCAGCAAGTACCGGTCTTCGATCTGGAGATATTGCCAACATCAAATTAAAAGATATTAATTGGCTTCAGAACGAGATCTGTCTAATTCAGGGAAAATCCCAAAAGCCAATACTTTTACCTTTGTACAAGAGCGTAGGAACAGCTATAGCAGATTACATACTAAGTGGGCGTCCTTCATCAGACTCTCCCCAGATCTTCTTAAGGAGTATAGCTCCATTTCAAAAATTTAAAGACGGAGTTTCTGTTGCATGTGTTCTAAGACGCAGAATGAAAGAAGCGGGGATAATGCATGAGAAGGAAGACGGCAAAACCATGCACGGTATCAGGAGGATGTTGGGAACATGCATGACCGTTAAAGGTGTACCAGTTACAACTGTGGCACAAATACTTGGGCACAAAAACATTAGCGTAACTAGACAATATATATCCTTGGATATTGAAGGCTTGTGCGAATGTGCATTAGGGTTTGACTCCATTTCGGAGGTGAAACCCGGATGTTAAAAGCATTGAACGAATATATTGAGGACATGCTGCAACACAAAGAGTCTCTTGGCTATTCGAAAAAATCGTATGAATATGATCTGGAGCAATTTAATCGATATGCACAAGCTGAACACCTTGATGTATCTGGGATTACTGAAGTGTTGACAGATCATCTTGAGATGTAGCTAGTAACAGCCTCTTATAGGGGCAGAACAAACCGCCGGTTAAGCCAGTGGTCATGATTTTATTTGACTTTAAAAACAACAGATATTAATAGGTTTGTTACCATTCGGGGTTCAAGCAAATGGGACCTTGACATAGGTACTCAGGATCTAATCACATAAATCCGTGATACGCCTTAACTTTGTTAAAAATGAAGAAATTAGCAGGAGATCCGCAATGGGTAACGAAAAGATCAATAAAGAATCCAATATCTCATTGGAATGTATGGTATAATATAGGTGATCTATAGGGACCCTATTATTTAACACAGATAGAATGTAGAAAGGTGTAGAGAATAAGTGCTGGCAAAGGTTAAGGGAACCATAGAAAGATATAAAATGCTTGATAAGGGGGACTGTGTGCTTGTAGGAGTCTCTGGCGGCCCAGATTCAGTGGCACTTCTACGTGTGCTAAACGAATTAAAGGAACTATTTTCTCTATCTTTGCATGTGGTTCACTTAAATCATATGTTTCGGGGTAGGGAGGCACAAGAGGATGGAGAGTTTGTATATGATATGTGCAGTAAAATGGGAATTCCTGCTACGATAGAGACCTTTGACGTGCCAGCCTTTATAGAAGATACAGGGCTTTCTCCAGAGGATGCTGCTCGTAGAGTAAGATATGAAGTCTACGAGAGAGTGTCAAAAAGAGTAGGAGCTAATAAGATCGCTTTAGGCCATAATGCTGATGACCAGGCTGAAACAGTTATTATGCGTATACTACGCGGTACAGGCTTGAGGGGTATTGGGGGGATCCCCCCAGTCAGGGATGGAAGATTTATTCGTCCCCTTATAGAGGTAACGCGAGAGGAGATTGAAGATTACTGTTGGAAAGAGGGGTTGATTACAAGACTAGATTCTACAAATGTTGAACCCATTTACTTTCGCAATAAGGTGAGATTAGAACTTCTTCCTTTCTTAGAAGAAAGATATAGCCCTGCTATTAAGAGGCATTTGCGCGTCTTAGCTGATATAGCCCGTGATGATGATGCTTATCTTCAGCAAGTAACAGAGCAAATATTTGAGGCCATAGTATCAAAGGAAGAGGATGAATCCATAAGTATTTTTTTAAAGGACCTCTTGGAGCTCCCTTTAGCACTTCAGCGTCGAGTTATTAAGAGGACGCTAGAGTTTTTATCTTTTTCGCGAATAGAGGAAATATTGGAGCTAGCTAATTCTGGGGAAACCGGAGGTACCCTCTACTTAACTAAAGGGATTAAGGTCCGCAAAGATTATGGGAGGTTAGTCTTTGAAAGGGGAGGCTCTAAAAGAGCAGCAACTTTCGAAGATGTGAATCTGAAGATCCCTGGGGAGACACACTTACCCGATTCAGACCTTGTTTTTTATGCTCAGGTCTTTGGACGTGAGATTTTGAACGATAGACCTCTTATACATGAGCCATCGGCCCCATATGCGCTTATGGATCTTCAGCAGATAAAGGAACCCCTTCTGATCCGAACTCGAAGAGAAGGAGACTTATTTCATCCTATAGGCATGAAAGGCAGTAAGAAGCTGAAGGATTTCTTTATAGATGAGAAGATCCCCAGGCATATGCGTTCTTCTATACCTCTAATTGTAGCTGGTAATATAGTTCTATGGATAGTAGGAATACGCATTTCAGAGCTGGTTAAAGTTACAGAATCGACCAGGGAAGTTACTCTACTGGAAGTATATAATATTGTAATTTAATACACGATATGTTATAATACCTTTGGCATAGCTTTTAAGACAACTTTGTGGTGAGTGTGAAGCCGTTGAGAGGAGGGCTTTTGTTGAGCAAATTTATGAAAGGGCTTTTTCTGTATATTATAATAGGCCTTGTCATTATCTCTATAGTTGGGACGTTTATACAGCCAGTTGAGAGGGTACAAAAACTTACGTATACAGAATTTTTGCAACAAGTTAATGCCAATCGAGTCCGCTCGGTAACTATCGTCGGGGATCGTACGATCACCGGGGTTTTTATAGATAATACCAGATTTGAGACTTTCAGTCCGGATCCTAATGTAGTGGAAAAGCTTTTAGAGAAGAATGTTTTAATAGAAGGGAAACCTGAACCATCACCTTCGTTTCTAACAGTATTTCTTCCCCAAATAATCACGACAGTTCTCTTCATCGGAGTATGGCTCTTTATACTCAATCAGATGCAGGGTGGCAGTAATCGTGCGTTATCATTTGGTAAGAGTAAGGCTAAGCTCTATATGGAGGACAAGCCGAAGACTACTTTTGACGATGTTGCTGGTTTAGACGAGGCAAAAGAGGAATTGGCTGAGATTGTAGATTTTCTTAAGAATCCAAAGAAATTTGTTCAGTTAGGAGCAAAGATCCCTAAAGGTATATTACTTGTAGGTTATCCAGGGACAGGAAAAACTTTGCTTGCCAGGGCTGTTGCTGGAGAAGCGGGTGTTCCGTTCTTTAGTATAAGTGGTTCTGACTTTGTAGAGATGTTCGTTGGAGTAGGTGCATCGCGTGTCAGAGACCTCTTTGAACAAGCTAAAAAGAATGCTCCTTGTATAGTATTTATCGATGAGATAGATGCTGTAGGAAGACAACGTGGAGCAGGGCTTGGGGGAGGACATGATGAAAGGGAACAGACTTTAAATCAGATGCTTGTCGAGATGGATGGATTCCAAGCAAATATAGGCATCATTGTTCTCGCTGCAACTAACAGGCCTGATGTTCTTGATCCTGCTCTTTTAAGAGCGGGACGATTCGACAGACAGGTAATAGTTAATAATCCAGATATTAAAGGGAGAGAGGCTATACTTAAGGTTCACAGTAAAGGGAAACCTTTAGCTAAAGACGTAGATCTTAGCGTCCTTGCTCGAAGAACACCTGGATTTACCGGTGCAGATCTGGCTAATGGAATGAATGAGGCTGCACTTTTAGCTGCAAGAAGAGGGAAGAAAGAGATCACTATGGCAGAATGCGAAGAGGCTATAGAAAGGGTCATGATGGGACCGGAACGTAAGAGTCAGATCATCACTGATAAAGAAAAGAAACTGACTGCATTCCATGAGGCAGGTCATGCTGTAGTTTCCAGGTTCCTACCTGAAACTGATCCTGTTCATAAGATTAGCATCATACCCAGGGGTATGGCAGGTGGAGTTACTATAACCATTCCGGAGCACGATAAGTTTTATAGAACTAAGCCAGAATTGCTCCAAAAGATCAGTGAGCTTCTAGGCGGAAGAGTAGCTGAGGAAGTAGTCCTCGGAGAGATTAGTAGCGGTGCTCAAAGTGATCTTTCCCGTGCTACTAAAATCGCCCATAGTATGGTCTGTGAATGGGGTATGAGCGAGAAGCTTGGTCCATTGACTTATGGAAGGAATCGTGAG
This sequence comes from Firmicutes bacterium UBA5435, assembly GCA_002426645.1. GTDB lineage: Bacteria > Bacillota > UBA5435 > UBA5435 > UBA5435 > UBA5435. Next base: position 7,123 of record DIRN01000061.1, read on the forward strand.
GAAGCTGTCTTCTTAGGCAGGGATATTGCACGTGATAAGAATTATAGTGAAGAGATAGCCGCAGAGATAGATAGAGAGATTCGACGGATCATTGAAACAAGTTATGAACGTGCTAAGGAAATCTTAATAGAGAATAGGAGCCTTCTTCATAAAGTAGCTGAAGCTCTAATAGAGAAGGAAACTTTAGAGGCTAGTGAATTCGAGGCCTTAGTCAATGAGCATTCTTCTGAAGGAAGCGGCGAGGGCTTAGGGAAAATAGAGGTAGAGGATACTCCTGTTGAACTTGAGAAGGAAGAATCACCTGCCAGTAAGGTAGTGGCTCCAACTCGATTAGGGGAACCCCTTATAGAGAGTTAATATATTAAAAGTGATCGTTAGCTCTTCTGACATGCGTTAGAGGAGCTAATTTTTTATCCCCTCTTGAATATTTATACATAGCGTGTTATAATAATAAAAATACTACGGGGACCAGTAAAATGGCCTCGATGAGACTTGTGTAAAGGACAATTATATAAGTATCATTGAGACCGCTTGGATCCGATTAGCGGACCGAGACGGAAAGCGTGAAGATAATCCGCATATTGGCGGGAGCAGAGTGCTTTTCGGATGGATTCCAAAGGCACTCTTTGATCTTTATAAGGTGTAGGATCTCCGCAGTAACGTAAGGAGAGATATTATAAATGGCCACGAAGATAAGTATTATTGGAGCCGGGCGTGTTGGGACTGCTCTAGGAGTGGCTTTGAGCAGAAAGGGATATAAAATAGCTACAGCCAGTAGGAGCTTTTCTTCTGCGCAGAACCTTGCCCAATCCGCTAGAGGCCAGGCTTATAAGGAACTTTCTCAGGCAGCACTCAAAGGCGATATCATCTTTATAACAACACCTGATAGCCAAATAGCTTCAGTTGCAAGGGGACTAGTGGAGGAAGGTGGTATAAAGCGTGGTGTTGTAGTCTTCCATGTGAGCGGTGATCATTCTTCTATAATACTCTCTCCATGTAAAGAGGCTGGAGCATATATAGGGTCATTGCATCCACTTCAAAGTTTTGCTGATAGAGAAGAAGCAGCAAATAACTTTCCTGGTTCTTTCTTTGCTTTAGAGGGGGACCCTGAGGCAGTATCATGTGGGGAAAAGATAGTATCAGCTCTTGAAGGGAGACTCCTACGAATAACCCCTGAGGTTAAAGCCCTTTATCATGCAGGAGCTTGCGCTGCATCGAATTATCTTGTGGCTGTGGTGGATTTAGGCGTAAAACTCTTTAAAGCTGCTGGTATTGAGGAAAAGTTTGGTTTGGGGGCACTATTGCCTCTAATACATGGCACAATAAGGAACTTAGAGAGAGTAGGACTACCCAATGCTCTCACTGGCCCTATATCTAGAGGTGATATCAGTACTGTGCAAGAACATCTTGAAGCAATGGCGAAATATTCACCTGAACTAATAGATTTATATTCGGAACTTGGGAAACATACTATTGGGGTAGGATTAGCAAAGGGAACCATTGGACCCGAAGAAGAAATTGAAATTAAAAAAGCTCTTGGAAACGTCTAGTAGAGCTGAAATTTCTAAAATGAGGTGAATGATATGGCTGATAAGAAAGTAACTACTGCCTTATTAAGAGAGATGAAGAAGGCAGGAGAGAAGATAAGTATGCTAACTGCCTATGATTACTCTATGGCAAAGATTCTAGATGAAGCCGGTATAGATGTGATTTTAGTAGGGGATTCTCTTGGTATGGTCATGTTAGGTTATGATACTACATTACCAGTGACTATGGATGATATGGTGCATCATACCGCTGCAGTAGCTAGAGGTTGTAAGCGTGCTCTTGTCGTTGGAGATATGCCATTTTTGTCATACCAGATCAATACAGATGAAGCTCTAAGGAACGCTGGTAGATTGATTCAAGAAGGTGGAGCGGAGGTAGTGAAGTTAGAAGGTGGCCGAGAAGTAGCAGAGACTATAAAGAAAATGGTAGATTCAGGGATACCTGTGATGGGACATATAGGGCTTACACCCCAATCAGTTAATCAATTTGGTGGATTTAAGGTCCAAGGAAAAACTGAAGCTGCTGCTCGAAAGATAATAGAAGATGCCGAGATACTGGAGGATGCAGGGGTATTCAGTATTGTTCTTGAATGTATACCCTCAGCTATAGCTGAAATGATCACTGAAAGAGTAAGTGTACCTACTATTGGGATAGGAGCAGGACCACATTGTGATGGGCAGGTCCTTGTAATACATGATTTAGTAGGTCTCTTCGATAAGTTTGTTCCAAAGTTCGTGAAACAGTATGCCCATGTTGGTGATCTCATAAAGGAAGCCTGTAGTCAGTACGCTCAGGAAGTACGTTCAGGGAAGTTTCCTACAGAAGAAAATAGTTTTTCTATAAATGAAGATGAGCTCAAGAAATTGTTATAATAAATCTTTGATTGGAGGATGAACGATGGAAATCTTCAATAAAATTGAGGAATTAGGGTCCTACCTATTTGATAAACGTGCTCAAGGTAAATCCATAGGACTGGTGCCAACTATGGGAGCATTACACCAGGGGCACCTCAGTCTAATGAGAGAGGCTAGACGTCAATGTGATGTAGTAGTAGCTAGTGTCTTTGTGAACCCTACACAATTTGGTCCTGAGGAAGATTATTCTAAATATCCAAGGGTATTAGATAGGGATGCTTCTCTTGCTCGTGAGGTAGGAGTTGATGCTATATTCGCACCTAGCCCAGCAGATATGTATCCTAAAGGGTATAGGACTTATGTATCAGTGGAAGGTATAACGGAGAAACTCTGTGGTCGTTCACGACCAGGGCATTTTAGAGGTGTAACTACAGTAGTGACAAAGCTTTTTAATATAGTTCGTCCAGATAAAGCGTTTTTTGGGCAAAAGGATGCACAGCAGCTTGTTGTCATAAAACGGATGGTTGAGGATTTGAATATGGGGCTCCAGATAGTACCAGTACCAATAGTCCGTGAATCTGATGGATTAGCAATGAGTTCCCGTAATTCCTATCTAAACACCCAAGAGCGTAAGGCTGCTACAGTTCTCTTTAGAGCGTTAAAATCGGCTGAAAGTATCATTGATAATGGAGAGCGGGATGCTTCAACGATTATCAGTGAGATGGAGAAGATGATATCAAGTGAACCTTTAGCTACTATAGATTATATATCTATAGTGGATTTAGAAGACCTAGAGGATGTGGAGACTTTAGAAGGTAAGATCCTTATAGCCTTAGCAGTTAGGATAGGCAAAGCCCGCCTCATTGATAACATCATAAAGGAGTTACTTTAAGGGGTGAGTTAAGATGTTGCGACACATGTGCAAATCTAAGATACATAGAGCAAGGGTAACTGATGCTAATCTAAATTATGTAGGAAGTATAACTATAGATGAAGAGCTTATGGAAGCTGCTAATATCCTTCCATACGAGCGTGTACAGGTAGTTGATATTAATAATGGAGAGCGTTTAGAGACGTATGTAATTAAAGGAGAACAGGGAAGCGGTGAGATCTGTCTTAACGGGGCTGCTGCACGTCTAGTTCAACCAGGAGATCTAGTTATAATCATATCGTATTGTATAGTTGATAATGAAGAAGCACGTACTATGAAACCTGATGTTATATTTGTAGATGATAATAATAAAATAATTGAGATCGGTCATATAGAAGAGCCCGGTGAGGTTAAATGAGAACCCCCCCCGGGTTCTTTTCCTATAGTAGAGATTATCTTATGGGGAAATTGTAAACCGGTTACTAAATAATAGTTGACAATATTCAGAGCTTTATAGTATAATAATTACTAAAAGAGTATTAGAAAGGGGGAGCGGCAAGGTCCACTGTTGCTACTTTTATGAGAAAATATATTTTAAATGTTTTGAAGAATGAAAAGGGTAGGTACGTCTCTGGAGAGGAGATTAGTAAGGAATTAGGTATATCTAGAACTGCAGTTTGGAAGCATATTAACTCATTAAAGGAAGAAGGATATGAGATCGACTCTCGTTCTAGAGCTGGTTATATGCTTCTTAATGTTCCGGATCTTCTTTTACCCTTTGAAATCTCCGAAGGTCTTGAAACTAAAACGATTGGCAGGGAGATATATCATTTATACGAGACTAATTCCACTAATGATGAGGCTAAATCTTTAGCAGCTAATGGAGGGATTGAAGGCACACTAGTGGTAGCAGAACGTCAGGTAAAGGGGAAGGGGCGCCTGGGAAGGTTGTGGATATCGCCACAGGGTGGGATATGGATATCTATAATCTTACGTCCGGAATTTCAACCTTTTGAGGCCCCTAAATTAACTTTAGCCGCAGCTTTAGCAGTTACTAGGGTTTTAAGGGATAAGACTAACCTAGAAGCTCAAATAAAATGGCCTAATGATATATTTATAAATTCAAAGAAGGTCTGCGGTATATTGACTGAGATGAACGCAGAGCTAGATCGAATTCAATATGTGGTCTTAGGTATAGGGTTGAATGTAAATATAGATCTTAAAAAATTTTCAGAGGAAATAGGAGAAAGTGCTACTTCCTTAATAAAAGAACTAGGAAGGCCAGTTGATAGAGTTAAGCTTTTAAAGTCTATACTAACCGAAATAGAAGAGGTATATTATTTCTTTCTTAAGAAAGGGTTCCCTCCTCTTTGTCAAGAGGTAAAGGACCTCTCTTATACCTTGGGAAGATGGGTCCATCTCCGGCAGGGAGATAAAGTAATAAGCGGAGAGGCTATAGATATAAATGAGGATGGTGCTCTTATTCTGCGGACTAAGGAAAGGCAAGTTATAACTGTTGTATCTGGAGATGTTGGGGAGGGAAGAAGAAATTGAAGAATATAAGTATAAGAGAGATGGTCTTAGTTTCATTCTTTGCAGGTCTTACAGGGATCCTAGCGTATATTAAGATCCCATTGCCATTTACACCTGTCCCTATTACAGCACAGACTTTAGGGGTAATGCTTTCAGGCATAATCTTAGGGAGTAAATTAGGTTTCATAAGCCAGATTATATATTTACTTTTAGGAATTATAGGTCTACCAATATTCTCTGGTGGAAGTGCTGGTCTTGGTATGATAACGAGTCATACAGGGGGATATCTTTGGAGTTTCCCTATAGCTGCGTATATAATGGGGTTTTTAGTGGAGAAAAAGAGAAGTTTTGATGTTAGATGGCTCTTCTTAGTCTCAATTATCGGTGGAATAATAGCAATTTATTTCTTTGGTTTAATCCAGTTTTCCCTCGTCCTCCAACGTTCTTTAATAGAATCGTTTATGCTTGCAGCAGCTCCTTTTTTACTCGGTGATTTTTTAAAAGCACTATTAGCTGCGATTCTAGGGAGTAGGTTAGGAAAGGCTATTCGTCCATATGGAAAGAACCATGATTTATAAAGAGGTTTTGGAAGGTATATATGAGTCTCTCTTTGATTACTTTGGACCCCAGAATTGGTGGCCAGCAGAGACACGTTTTGAAGTTATAGTGGGCGCAATATTGACACAGTCCACTACATGGCACAATGTTGAGAAGGCTATAGCTAACCTAAAAAGCGTAGGAATACTGCATTTTAAAGGGCTTCTAAATACACCCGAAAAAGATATTGCTGAATTAATCAGACCATCAGGATATTATAATATGAAAGCGCGTAAACTCAAGAGGATAATAGAGTATTTAGCACATGTCTGTGGTGGAAACCTAGAAGAATTCTTTAAGAGGCCACTACCTGAACTCCGTAATGAGTTACTAAAAGTATATGGTGTTGGACCGGAAACGGCTGATTCTATCCTTTTATATGCAGGTGAAAGAGCTAGCTTTGTAATTGATGCCTATACCCGTAGGATCTTTAGAAGGTTAAATATTATTCCTGCTGAATGGGATTATGAGGAGAGCCGTAATTTCTTTATAGAGAATCTGCCTGCTTCAGTCCAACTTTTCAATGAATACCATGCATTAATCGTTGCTCTTGGAAAGGAATTTTGTGTAGCAAGGAATCCAAAGTGTGAAGGATGCCCGTTGCAGTATATATGTACGTGTACAGTATAGATTATTTAATGATTTCAGTTTAAATGACTTTACTCGGGTGAAAATGAACCATGCCAAAAATAAGATAGTGTATAAAATATCTTCAAAACCTATTGCAATCTTAAATCTCAGATGTTATAATATTAACGAACGTTAAATAAAGGAGAGCTCTAATATGTCGGATAAGGATCTAAGGATAAGAATTAAAGAGGTAGCAGTAGAGCATTTTAATAATAATGGTTACCATGGAACAACTATCCGCAACATAGCAAAAGACGTTAACTGTTCCTTGCCAATGATTTATTATTATTTTAATAATAAAAAGGAATTGTTTGATGAAATAATTAAAAAGGATTATTTTGATCTGCTAAAAAGGCAGGCAGCGCATTTAAAGATAGATAACATCATAGATTTTTACACAAGGTTCATTTATGAGCTAAATAGTTTGAGCAGCTACGATAAAAGGGTTTACCGTCTTGGAATAAAGGTTTATCTATCCTTTGATGGTGATGATGAACTGATGGAAATTATGGATAAGTGGGAAAAAACAATAATAACACGACATTATCAGATAATAAAACCACATTTAAAGGATATGGATAACGATATCGTAATTGTACGAACATTGATACATCTATTGGAAACCCTAATAGTAAGTATTATTGTTAAGAGTCGGTTTCTATCTGAAGAAGAAATCCGCGAAGAAATCTCAACGGTTCTTCGTGGATGCGAATGATTAATTTTTTATTAAACCTAACTAACGTTATAACAAATAATATTATTTAAGAAGAGATGAAAAATGGATATTATGAAAAAACTTGCGCTATTGCAAAACACCTATGCGGCATCAGTCGCTGAGACTGTAAACACCTATGAAAAATTGAAGGTACTTGATAGTATCGTAGAGAGGAGAAAAGAAAGACAGATACAAACGGCACCTTTTTTGAACCAGCAGCTTGGCATCGAGACCGTGGGGGATGTATTTAGCAAGCTTTCAGAGGTTTATGGTTGCGCAAACTGGGCTGTGGAAAAGACGAATGATGGTTATATCGCTACAGCAACCGCGTGTAAGCTTTGTGTGCTGTCAAAGAAAATGGGAGGTGCAAATCCCTGTAATGGCTGGTGTCTTGATCCCATGTTCACAATGATAACTGCTGTAAGCAACATCGATAGTAAAAATTTAATCGTTGAAAGCACTCTGATGGACGGAGACTACTGTAAGGTTCTTATAAAGGAAGTTATATTGAGTTATGAATAATAAGACAGGTTGAAAGTGGAGGAATTGAATGCATTTATGTTCTTATGAGTATGAGAAGTTTAACAGAGTTGTATATGACGATTTAAGAGAGTTTTGTTTATGTGAGCGAAAAGACGAAGAGTATATGAGAACATTGGTTAAAAAAACTAATTATTCTAGGGATATTAATATTGCTTTAGTAAGGAGAGTATGTAATTTCAAATTATATATTATGAGTAGCATCAGGAGTATCTTTAAGAGGAGGGAGATGAATGATTAAAATAACAGTCATTCGAATCAATAATTATATTAGCGAACAAAATTTGTAACATTATCGGAACTTTCTACCTGCAGTTATATCCCTAATGAAAACATTTGGGAGTATGGGAGCCAAAAATCGATATTACTGCTACACGGATAGGTGCCTTCGTAAAGCAACAGGGAGTCTTATGGGAACTGTGAATCACCAATTGATGGGAAGCTCTGGGGCATCGGATGAAATGCTACTGATTTATGATGGATGGTTGCATATAGGCTCCAAGGTTAGATGATATCATTTCCTGCCGATGAAAGCGGTGTGTTTACCGAAGAAGATATATTATCAAAAGAGGAGTGAAAACATGAATCAGACGCCTTGTGTTAGATCTGAAGTAAAAATAGGAAAATACTGGTCCGATAAATACGAGAAATCGCTATACGGGATTGCGGTAATAGGGCTGTTTGTTTTTCAAGTATTTGCCGGTAAGAGTGGGAGAGCCGTTGCAGATTTATTCTCCTATAAAAATTTTGACTACTATAATATTTATGCATGGGTTTCCGTTCATCATATGATTCAAATGCTTATTGCCCTAGCTATTATTGTAGTATTAAGTAAACTACTAAAAGTTGATTTTGGCTTTAAGCTTGGAGACACTAAAAAAGGAATGAAGTATTTAATGGTATATACTGTTATTTTCGCAGTGTTTACACTTGTTTGCCATATACTTATGTATATCTACAATATGTTACCTATGTACGATTTTCCGTTAAATAAAAATAATGTTCTTGGTACATTGGGCTTTCAACTATTTTTAAGCGGAAGTTCTGAGGAAATTGTATTTCGAGCAATACCTATTACAATATTAATCTATGTATTTGGAAAAAGTATCTACCTGAAACAGGGAATTACCTTAGAAACAATTATTGCATCCTTCTTATTTTCAATTGCCCATATAAAATGGTCTTTATCGCCATTCACTATCGACGTAAACTATTTCCAAGTATTCTATGCTTTCATATTAGGTACTATACAAGGAGTAGTTTATCAAAGGACCCATAGTATTTTGTATCCAGCATTAATGCATAGTATAAGTAATGTATTAATGGTAGGAGCAGGATACCTATGTACCATATTATTTTGAAACTAATAAAATGGGTTAAGGTGGATAATTCTAGAGGGTAGCCATGCGGTTGAATCTTATCACCATATAGGATTTGTAGATAACGACAAAGAGACACCTAATAAGTATGAGAACCTTCTAACTATTCAAAAAGAAAAACTGGTGAGATTCTGGAAGAGATGGTATTTTGTTAGGCGTTTCTTTATTTAAGACTAAAATTGTTACTTTTACTTGATCGGTATGGAGCCCTTTTTAGTCGTATCAATTTGCTAGGTGAAGACCTAGGTTCTTACAGATGTATATGGATGGTTTTATTTTCATAAGACGTATGATATAATAGGAAGAAATAGAGATCTTTACTTAAGAAAGCGAAGATATCTAGTAAAAGAGCATACGGTATTCTTTAGCAGGATAAAGTGAGTAGGAGGGTTTATAATGATCAACGCGGATCTTATTAAATTGCTACTTCCAGTAGTGCTATTAGAGATAATTCTAATGGTCCTTGCTTTAAGGGATCTGGTAAGAAGAGAGTGTGTTACTGGTGGAAATAAGGTTCTATGGGGTATAATAATTGTAATCTTTCAAGTTATAGGTCCTATTATCTATTTTGTTTTCGGGAGGAAGGACACATGTACGCAATAGAGACCAAGGGGCTTACCAAGAGTTTTGGTCCAGTCAAAGCAGTAGATAATTTTGATTTAAGGGTACCATTTGGTTCTATTTTTGGATTTCTAGGTCCTAATGGAGCGGGAAAGACAACCACATTGAAGATGTTGATGGGGTTTACTACTCCTACCTCTGGAGAATCTTTTATCCTAGGAGAAAATCTTACGAATGCAGGAGATTACAAGAAGAATGTAGGATACCTTCCAGATGTACCTGCCTTTTATAATTGGATGCGCGCAGATGAATACTTGACCTTCAGTGGGGAACTTCTAGGTATGGAAAGAAGCGTATTAAAGACTAAAGTTGGGGAGCTTCTAGAGGTAGCAGGATTAGTTAATGTTAAGACCAGAATAGGTGGTTTTTCTAGAGGAATGAAGCAACGTTTAGGTATAGTGCAGGCTCTCATAAACGATCCCAAAGTGGTCATACTAGATGAGCCCACTTCAGCCCTTGATCCTATTGGCAGGAAAGAAGTCATGGATATGATATCTCATTTTGCAGGGAGATCAACGGTTCTGCTTTCCACGCATATACTTGCTGATGTGGAACGGGTCTGCGATACAGTAGCTATTATAGATAAGGGCAAGCTCATAATAGAAAAACCTATAAAGTCCCTAAAAGAAGAGTATATCCAGCAAGTTATCTCATTAGAGATTTTAGGAGATAAGGATGATTTTGTACAGAAGATAAAGACTTTTAAGTGGGTAGAAGAAGTACAAATAGAGAATGGTGGATTACGCATTCTCGTTACTCACCTTGAAACTGCTCAACATACCATTCCAAAAGTAGTTGCAGAAATGGGCTTTGGGCTAAAGACTTTTCAGGTAAAAGAAACTACGCTAGAAGATATCTTTGTGAGGTTGGTGAAGGCTAATGAAGATTAAAGCGCTCTTAAAGAAGGAACTACTTGAGATATTAAGGACATATAAAATATATGTAATTCCTGTGATTTTTCTTTTTTTTGGTCTATTAAGTCCTATTACAGCTAAGATAATGCCTGATCTATTAAAGTCAATGGCAGGGGAATTCAAAATAGAGTTACCTCCATCTACTTGGCACGATTCATACGGTCAATTCTTTAAGAACCTTAATCAGATTGGTCTTTTAGCTGTTATCCTGACCACTATGGGTACAGTTGCAGATGAGAAGGCGCGCGGTACAGCCCTTTTAGTACTGGCACGTCCCATATCTAGACATGCTTTTATTCTTTCTAAGTGGATGGGTAATATAACGCTTCTGATCTTTTCAATAGCTAGTAGCTATGTAGCTTGCACGTATTATACTTATGTCCTCTTCCCCCAAACCAACGTAGGGGCATCACTTGAGGCAACTCTACTATTTCTCATATATGCGGTATTCATCTCATCTTTAACTATATTTGCTAGCAGCATTACAGCAAGCAATATTGGAGCTGGTGGTATTGCAATAGCTGGATTCTTCGTTACGTCTATCTTACCTAGTTTGCATAAGAGCTTTGCAAAGTATTCTCCAGGTGCTCTCACTGCCCTTGAGATGAAGATAATAAATGGGTCTGCTACTATAGGGTCTGCTAGCTGGGCTATTATCATCACGACTATTCTTTCTGTAGCCTTAGTTACACTTGGAAGTTACATATTCTCAAAGCAAGAACTTTGATACATAGTAGCTATAAAGAGACTAGAGAGGAGAAATAGTTTGTGGAGACGCTGAGTAGCGCGGGGCCGTCTTTCCTTAGGGAGAGACCTTTATTAGAAGGGATATTCTTATCAAGGTCTAATCGGTTTCTTGGAGTTGTTAATTTGGGAGGAGAAGAGGTTGAAGCTCATATCGCTGATCCTGGGCGTCTTAAGGAAATATTAATACCAGGACGCAAGGTGTATCTTCAACGAAGTAAGAATCCTTCTCGTAAGACATCCTATGATCTTGTCCTAGTAAATATGGATGGTACTCTCGTTTCTATAGATTCACGCGTTCCTAATGAACTAATATTCAATGCACTCCAAAGACGCTTCTTTCAAGAGTTTGCAGGATATTCCCGCATTCTTCGAGAAGTTAGATATGGGAAGAGCCGCTTAGACTTTAAGCTTACCGATGGTTCGGAAGCTGACTCTTTTATAGAGGTAAAGTCAGTAACTTTAGTTGAGGAAAAGAAGGCTCTCTTTCCAGATGCTCCTAGTATACGGGGGGCTCGACATTTGCGAGAACTAACCCAGGCTTGTTCAGAGGGGTATAAAGCATATGTGATCTTTGTTATTCAAAGAGACGATGTGGTAAAGTTCTCTCCAAATCGCCAAATGGATCCTGAGTTTGCTGATGCCTTGAAAGACGCGGTAAGTGCTGGGGTCCTACCTTGGGCTTATACATGCCGTGTCACTACAGAAGGACTCTTCTTACATGAAAAGGTAGAAGTACTATTAGAATAGAAGGAAGGATAGAAGATGAGGAACGCATCTTCTCTGTTGGTATAGGCAAGACCAACCAGATCAAATATGCGTTTAAAGTCGGTGATATAATCACTGGTAAATGTCTTACTATATAGAACCCTTTAATACAGCCTGTAGAGTTTTACAAGGTTTTAGGACTTAAAGTTATCCATTCTTCAGGAGATTATACGGATTATAATGGGCCTCCGTGGATAGGTATTCCTCCATCTCTTGAGGAATATAGCGAACGAGGTCATCGTAGGCTATCTATGGCTACATATAAGAGCAAATGCATGAGGTGTATATGGGGAGCTAAGATGCCTGTAAAGATAATCGTGGATCAGTGGGAACCTAGTAAGGTTAAGTATAGATTCGAAACCTTTTGCTATGGACCTAAGTCGTGTAAGTTTTATAAACCAGGTCCTAAGAGACGGGTCACAGGCAGAAAAGGGATGGTCTGGATAGAAGAAGATTGGATAGATGAAGAGGAGACTGCACACAGAGGACCAGATGAGTGAAGGCATATAGTGATAAAAACATAGGGGAGTAGAGTTAGATGACTATAGAATCGTGTAGAGATAAATGGAAGAGCGAAATGACTGACCGTGAGCGCTTTAATAACCAGATGCATTATAAGTCGATAGATCGCTCTTTTAATATGGAATTTGGTTATTGGAAAGAAAACTTTAAAGAATGGTCTATATTTGTGGAGAATGATATTACAAATAATCGTGAAGCGGATATCTTCTTTAACTTTGATAGGATAGAAGTTGTCTTTGGTCCCATTTGGCTTAACCCTCTTTTCCCCAATGAGGTCATTGAAGAAACAGAAACAAGTAAGATTATAATGAACTGTGAAGGCCTTATAGCGGAGGTGCCAAAGGACGGTCATGATACAATACCCCGTTTTATAAAATCATCCATTGTTACACCTGATGATTGGAATAGGTGTAAAAAAGAACGTTTCAGACGAGATGATCCTGCAAGGAAGGTGGATATCCAGAAGTTAAAAGAGAAACATCCCTCAGATAGAGATTATCCATTAGGGGTATATTGCGGATCAATGATAGGTAAGATCAGAGATATACTAACCTTTGAAGGATTAGCATATGCTTGTTATGATTATCCTGATATGGTAGAGGATATGGTTGAAACCTGCTGCCTTCTTGTGGAAGACTTCTTAGATCAAGTCTTGCCATACATAGATTTCGATTTTGCAGCTGGATGGGAAGATATATGTTTTAAGAATGGTCCCATTGTTTCGGTGGATTTCTTTAAAAAGGTCGTTGTACCTCGTTATAAACGTATACGAAAAAAGCTAGATGAATCTGGGATAGATATTTGGTACACAGATTGCGATGGAGATGTACGACCACTCTTACCATATTTTCTTGAGGGAGGCATTAATTGTTTATTCCCATTCGAAGTCAATAGCTGTGCACACCCTTCAGAGCTTCTAAATGAGTATGGGAAAGAATTGAGGATTATGGGTGGAGTAGATAAGATGGAGCTAGGCAGGGGAAAAGATGCTATAAAAGCTTATCTAGAGACACTCGTCCCTTTAGTGGAAAGAGGAGGATATATACCATTTTGCGATCATAGATGTCCCCCTAATGTTACCCCTGAGGACTACCTATATTACCTTGATTTAAAGGAAGAACTATTTGGCATGAAGTAATAATAGACTCTGGCCTAAACCAAAAACTCTTTTAGGTGTTCCCTTACTTTATCTGGATCTGTAAATGGAGGGGAACAAGTAAAATCACGACATATGTAGAGGGTAGGCTGACCTTGTACAGCTTCTTTTCCTTGCCAAACTTGGCTAGATTCTTCGTGCATAGGTGGACCAAAGAGAAGAAGATCAGGAATGTAAGTTTCATTTATGGGTTGGAGAAGATCATTAAATTTGCTGTATGAATCTTCTCCAGCTTTCATAGGAGCTGTTACTACAACTTGAGTAAGTCCTCTATTATAAAGGGCAGCTACACTCCAAAGGGTAGCAAACCCCCACGGATTAAGCTCCATATCACGGTTATACCTAGTCAAGAGCATATTAAGGGTCTTGACTATTTTTTTACCTTCTAAGGGACTTAAACGTAGAAGGTTCATAGCTGTGATGTTAAGACCTGAGGGAAAGGATTGATCCATAGGGCTACACGGCCTTATTATAAGTCTTTCTTCTGTTCCCGATAAATCAAAGAAGGTTGACGCTTCTTCAGACCAGAATAGCTTTAGCGTCAAATCCATTAGCCTTAAAGCTTCCTTCAACCATCTATCTTCAAAGGTTGAATAATATAGGTCAATGAGGCCAGCCGTAAAGTAGGCGTAGTCTTCTAGGAATCCTGGTATATTAGATGGACCGTCTTTGTAGTTCCGTATAAGCGTACCGTCTTCGAATGTTAATTTCGTTAAGATAAAGTCTGCAGCTTTCTTTGCTTCATTAATATATTGAGAGTTCCCTAAGAATCTGCCCCCCTGCGCCATGGCTGTGATCATCATTCCATTCCAAGATGTTATAACCTTTTCGTCGCGGAAGGGGCGTATGCGTTCTTCGCGCGTTTTAAAGAGTTTCTCACTGGCTTCTTCTATTGCTGTTAAAGCTTGCTCTATATTTACCTTGTAGCGTTTTGCTACTTCTTCTAGAGGATATGGACGATAGAGTATTGATAGTCCTTTTTCAAAGTTGCCTGAAGGTGTTATACCATAGTAATAGCAGAAGAGATCACCTGTCTCTTTACCGAGGATTTCAATGACTTCATCCCGCTGCCATACATAGAATTTCCCTTCCTCCCCTTCACTATCAGCATCTTCAGTAGCATAGAATCCCCCTTCTGGATGAGTCATGTCCCTAAGTACATAGTTTAATATTCCTTCACCGATTATTCTAAATTTTTTTGCGCCTAGACTTTTATATGCATTTAGGTACAATGAAGCTAAAAGAGCATTATCATATAACATTTTTTCGAAATGGGGCACAATCCATTTTTCATCAGTTGAGTATCTATGGAACCCTCCACCTAACTGATCATAGATACCACCAGATGCCATATTAGTAAGGGTATTCTCAACGATTTCTTCTAATTCAGGTTGGTAAGTGCTCCTTTGCAAGCAGAGAGTAAGGATGTTAACATTGGGGAACTTTGGTGTAGTACCGAATCCACCGTTTCTTGCGTCATATAGATTTTTTAATGAATTGATAGCTCTCTTTAATGATTCTTCCAGCGGAGATTCTGAAGCTCCTATCATAGGTATCTCAGAGAGATCGCTCTTTTCTTCTCTTCTAACCATAACTTCTGTTATATCTTGGGCTATCTCCCTCAATCGCTGCTCCTCTTTTGACCATAGTTCACCTAACTGTGTAACAACTCTTTTAAATCCAGGACGTCCATATTTATCTTCAGGGGGAAAGTAAGTACCAGCATAAAAAGGTTTTTGATCTGGGGTAAGGAATACTGTAAGGGGCCATCCACCAAACCCTGTTAGGATTTGGGCTGCTCTTTGATATATTTCATCAATATCTGGTCTTTCTTCTCTATCCACCTTTATACTAATAAAATACTCGTCTAGAAGTTTTGCAACCTCATTATCCTCAAAGGTTTCACGTTCCATTACATGACACCAATGGCATGCAGAATATCCTACACTTAAAAAGATTGGACGGTTCTCTTTCTTAGCACGCTCTAAAGCTTCCTCTCCCCAGGGATACCAATTAACAGGATTGTATGCGTGTTGCAGTAAATATGGTGATTTTTCATGGATTAATCTATTGGGTTGTCCGTTCTTAGTCATAGTGCATTACCTTCTTTTGTTTAAACTTCAATCTGTACTTACCCTTCTATTTTCTCCAATTTTACTCTTTGTATTCTTATGACTGTGAAATGGGTCAAAAAGGGGCTGTACAATTAAATAAGGTATGATGATATTAAAAGTATGGATCAGTTTGAAAGGATAATGCTAAAAGCGGCTACAGATTTATACCTTGAGGGAGTATCAAAAAAATCCATGGATAAATACGAAGCTATGTATAGTCGCTATAGAAAAAAGCAGACAGAACTTTATATAGTTGTCAAAGCGTATTGGATTCCTTCGACTTAATTATCTCACAAATATTCAACACCATCATATGCCTTTATATGGTAAGTTGTAGGTAATAATCATCAATTTTGAAGCAGATCATACAGAAGATAGATCTCGAAAAAACATTAATGAGAGCCTTCCCTAAGGATTGGGAGAAAATCTTGTCCCTGAGTTGGTTTTGGGCATGCGAAGGGGGATGCAATGGTGTATGCTGATGCATGGTGCAGAAATCATAAAGTTCCAGCCGAGCAACGCTTTAGTAATCAAAGAATTAGCAAGCTACTTTCATCTATTGAGGAGGACAGTCGGTAAACGTTTTGGCGCATCACGGATTTGTGTGACTAGATTCTGAATAGCTATGTCAAGGTCCTATTTGTTTGAACCCTGGATGGTAAAAAACCCAGTAATATCTATTGCTTTGAACGTCTAAAAATATAGAAAGTTGATACTTTGTATCTCAGATGTAAACTGTGGTAAAACTATCCTGAAAAATTAGTTATGGGTATTCCTTTGTGGCTTTCAACAATTTTAACCACACTCTGTTAGAATTCGCCGTTCATAATTCTCATTATTTCAGTACCCATAAGCCCTTCTCTTTATATTCTGAGCTTCAACAAAGCTGTTGCTTATAGGAATGATCCTAGTAATTTAATATCTCTTCTCTCCAGTTAGTAAGAGTTCTACCAAAGGTTATTAATTCGGGTATCCCAGCCTCCTAAACCCGGGCTATTCAATAATCTATGAACGCTGCTGCAGCTTCGCGAATATTGATCTCCTTAAATAAAAGGCGGAGTTCTTCCTTCAATTGATGGCATAAGGCTAGAGATACGTCACGATCGTACATGTCAATAAGAAGCAAAAACTCTTCTGTTGTAAGGTCCTCTATATTCTTCAGGATGATCCAACGAATATTGAAGACTCGCTCTTTATTCTCCTTCCTAAATCAGAAATAACAGTGTCATAGATATGATCTTTGCTATGGGCAATATCATCATCTACCCCTAAGTACTAAGGGGACTCTATAGTTCTATCCGCTATTTCCTGAGCCGCTATCATATTGAATATTCTATTGGTTGCAACCTAGCTAAGACCTTAAAATCCGCAGCAAACTCCACCGTATTATCCAGACAGAGACGAGCGATGTACTTCTGATAACGTATCGTCTGTCGCTGATGCGCATCTATAAAGTCTATGGCATTTTAATCCGTCAGCTTTTTAAGAAGTATATGCCCAGAGCACCTTATCCGTGGTGAGCCCTATTTAAGTAGATGCATGTTGCTCTAAGGTCTCACTCTCTAGGGCCTTTGTATTTTTCTTTAGCAGGATTTTTAGGAAGGATATAGAAGTATACGAATATAAAAAGGGGGGCGGCTAATGAGTTTTCCGTATGATCCTAATTACTTTAAGATAGCAGATCCGTTTATTAAGGATAATGAAAATTTAAGAGTTCCGCAAATCGAAGGCTATTTTAGTGTATACGACCATTTTATGATAAGAAAGAAAACGACATCGGCTATAGTAGTTCTTCCTACAGGGGAACGTGTCATAATAGTGATGGGTGCAGTTTGTGTTATCAAATCAAGGGTTTCAGAAACTTTAAACAAATATATTTCGTGCATTGCTTAGAGTAATTAGGATCTAATTGTTGTAAGCAGTGCATGAGAAATGGGAATTTTAATTTTTAAATAGTTATTATCTAGTATACTTATATTAAAATCATTGTTAGTTACGAATATGTAGTATTATGTGTAGTAAATTGTGAATAAGTGAAAGGATTGTATGATATGAAATACTACTTAAGAAATATCAGAGAAAAGGATAAAAATTTTATTTATAATATAAAAAAGTTATCTATTATATACTATGTTCAGAAGATTTGGGGCTGGGATGAAGAATATCAAATTAAAGATTTTGAATCTGATTTTAATTTAGAGAATTTTAAAATCATTACAGTAGAAGGTAAAGACATTGGGTTTATTCAATTAGTTGAAGAGCCATCAAACCTAAAATCCCGCCTTCATTGT
>DIRN01000104.1:0-6015 GCA_002426645.1 Firmicutes bacterium UBA5435
TCTGAAAGTGCAAAACTATAGCCTTTATTAAGTTCTTCTATATATTAACGTTTTTTTGCAGGACTTTTAATTTTTATGTGGTATTTATACAATGATGCAAAGGGATTATTAGGAGCTTTTTAATATATTGCACAATATCACCTATTTGTAGAAAGGAGGAGCTGCAAATTTTCATAAAATGCGGCGCTATATAAAATGGATACTATAAAGGTAGGAATAATAGGTGCTGGAGGGATAGCACAACATAGCCACATTCCAAGTTATAAAAAGGTTGATGGCGTAGAAATAGTAGCAATAGCAGATATTAACGAAGCTAAAGCCAGGGGGACTGCAGAAAAGGCTGAGATACCAAAGGTCTTTAAAGATTACAGGGATCTCCTTGACATCAAAGAGATCGATGCTGTTAGCATATGCACACCCAACGTCTTTCATAAAGCTATGTCAATAGATGCCCTTAATGCAGGGAAACATGTAATATGTGAAAAACCTGTAGCAGCAAAAGGCTCAGATGCATCTGAGATCATTGATGCTGCTAAGAAAAACGAGAGAATATTCATGGCTGCTCAGGTCCAAAGATTTAACCATATATCACAGATTCTAAAAGATTTTATCGTTCGAGGGGATTTAGGAGAAATATATTATGTGAAAGGTGGATACTTGCGTCGCAGAGGCATCCCTGGACTAGGAGGGTGGTTTACCAATAAAGCCCTTGCTCTTGGAGGATGCATGATGGATATAGGTGTTCATGCCTTAGATAGGATGTACTGGCTTATAGGATCTCCACAACCAGTAGCAGTCAGTGGAATGGTAGTACAGAAGTTTAAAGATAATGCAGTGGATGGAGGATGGCCTCCTCTTGCCACAAGACAAGGAGACCTCTTCACTGGCGTTAACGATGTAGATGATATGGCTACTGGCTACGTAAAATTTGATAATGGAACTGTACTCTTCATCGAGGCAAGTTGGGCTACAAATTGCGAACCATATAATTATCTAGAACTTATGGGTACAAAAGCAGGTGCAAAGAGTACAGGTGATAACCTAAAGATCTTTAGCGAGATAGGAGATAATCTTGTAGATATCGCACCAGTCATATCTAGAAAGAACGACCCATCTGTGGAACAAATGAAGCATTTCATCGAATCTATAAGAACAGGGAAAGAACCTATCACAACACCTGACGAAATAATAAACGTAGCTAAAATACTTGAAGGTATCTATAAATCTGCAGAAACAGGTAGAGAAGTTCTTATAAGTGAGCTTTAATCGGTGAGGGGGATAGGCTTTTCCTATCCCCCTATTTTTATTAATCACCAGTCTACACTGGGATGATCTTCTCAGCTATTAAGAGAAGGGAATGGGTTTTGTCTATGGCACTCCTCAATTACAGCTATCTGCTGCCGTACCTGCTGAGGAGTTACTTCTAAGGGAGCTCCTGTAGTAAGGGTCTTATGAAGCATATTATAGAATCCTCCAGATATAGTCTGGAATAGATTCTTTTGCTCTGAAGGTACATCCCAGCTTTCCTCATGCCATTCTAATTTGTCGCTACAATAAGCAGGAGTTCCGTCCTCTTTTGTTAACGGTTCACGGATTAGATGACGCAATGGTGCCTCTTCTGGAATAAAATACTTCCAGTCTATGTGTGTCATAGAACCTTTCAATCCTCCGCATGAAGCATATACATTATAGGTGAAGCAGGGATAAACGCAGCAGGACGAGACCTCTAAATCAATTACAGGACGCCCTGGGCCTTTCATAATCAATTTCACATAATCCTCAGCATCACCAAAGGTATTAACGCGATCCATTATACAAGTAACTTCAGGCATTATATCTGTCCCAAAGAGCTGCAACGCCTGATCTAGAGGGTGTGGTCCTGTATTCAACAAGCTTCCTCCATTATACTCCTGCAAGGTTTGCCAATCCCACCGGCGTGAAAACCCATTAAAAGCGATGCTTATCTGAACTATACGGCCGAGAACACCAGAATCAATGATCTTCCTTACTTTCTGAAAGTAAGGGGCGTAACGTGACTGTTGAAATATTGCTAGAATCTTTCCTGCCTTTTCAGATGCTTCGATGAGCATATCCACTTCTTCTACCTTACGAGCCAGTGGTTTCTCACAGAGAACATTAAAACCGTTATTCAAAAACTCTAGCGTAACGGGAACATGTAAGTGACTTGGAGTAGCATTTATTATTAAATCTAAATCTTTCCGTTCCAATAAACTATGGTAATCAGCGTACGCTTCACATCCATACTCCTCTACAGCTCTCTTTCGACGTTCTTCCAAAGGATCAACAACAGCAACGATCTGGAACTTCTCAGGAACTGTAATTAAAAAACGACCATGAATATCACGACCGCTGCGACCCTGCCCTATAATTCCCACTTTTAATTTTTTCATAGAAATTAGCGCTGCAGACTCCGACTCCATAAGTCGGAGAGGAATGCGCCTTCTCTCCTCCCTATTATTGAACTTATAATCAGTCTAAAAACAATTTCCACCTTTAAAGATGGAAATCGTTCTTAAATTGGCCTCCGCCGCCATAAGTATACCCTAATTAAAAGAATTTTTCAAGTTAGGTAATATGATTACTTTGTTAGATTAAAGAAGTTTTCTAGCTATAAGTTATAAAACCATGCCAAAATTATCAATATATAATAAAAGTTCCTAATATATCTTCTTTCTATGGAGGAAAGTGTACATATGTGTCGAATAATGAAATGATGCTCTTTACATTCCCCTTAAACAGAGGCTCACATGTAAAATATAATGTAGTTTGACTATCTAGAAAATGTTCATCCCTTGAAGGCAGAATTTCTGACGCTAAAGTTGTCATTTATTCATTTAGTACTAAAGCGAATAATAGAAAGGAGGGAGCAGCGGCGCCCCTATGTATTAAACTTAAAAGGGAGTATGCCACTGCATTATTCGATGGTACAAAATAGAAAAGCTTTAAACCCTAATTCTTTATCAGCCTCTAGGGACGAAATGGAAGACTTCAAGGTCCTATACGAAGCAGCCGGATTGCTCTTTTCATCTTTAGACAAGAATTTGCTCCTTAAAAAGATAGTTTCCTTGGCCAAACGAGTCCTCTCGGCTGACTATTGTAGTATTGTGCTTACAAACGAGGATGGAGAGCTAATCACGAGTATAGAAGACTTTGAAGATATTCTCCCGTTAGAACTTAGAGCTAGACCAGATGGTGTAACGCGGCAGGTATTACGGACAAAAATGCCTATTATGATTAATGATACCCATGACCATATTTGTGAAACTAACCCTTTACTGATAAACCGAGGAATACGATCTTTTGTAGCAACTCCCCTTATCGTTGATGGAAGATCTAAAGGAGTATTATTTGCCCATAGCAAGGAGCCATATGCATTTGAAGGTCGATTCACAGTATTGAATTCATTTGCTACATTTGCAGCAATCGCATTAAAAAACGCCATGTTAATGGAGGAAATTCGAAAACAAGCAGTACGTGATCCCTTAACCAATGCTTTTAACTATAGATACTTTCATGAAAGGCTCGGTGAGGAGATCCAGAGAGCTAAACGAAATTCAACTATATTCTCTCTTATTCTCTTTGACTTTGATAACTTTAAGACTCTCAATGATGTCCATGGTCATACCTTTGGCGATGAAGCTTTAAAAACCATAGCTGCCTCTATCTTTTCCGTCTTACGTGGAGGTGATATCTTCGCACGCTGCGGAGGCGATGAGTTCATTATCCTATTACCTGATACTGATAGAAAAAGAGCAAGAATCGTAGCCGAAAGACTCCTATACGCTATTCAAAATACGCGTCTCCCCAGTCAAGAATTGTCTTTAACAATACTAACAGCAAGTATAGGGGTTGTAACATACCCTTACGATGGAACATCATCTAGAGAGTTACTTAACAAAGTCGATGAAGAGATGTTCAAAGCCAAACGTATGGGCGGAGACAGGATCTCAGTCTATGCATCTCATTCGGATAAAGAAGAAAGCGCAGAAAACTTAGACTATGAGGCTCCTAATCATTTCATATATGCTCTTGCCCACGCAATTGATCGTAAGGCTAATTCTCCATATCACCATTCCCAACTTGTCTCTAATTTCTCTACCCAAATCGCCAAAGAACTAAAACTTTCAATGGAAGAAAGTTTTGATGTTAAAAGAGCCGCTCTCCTCCATGATATAGGCAAATTAGCTATCCCTAACGCCATATTACAAAAAAGTTCTGTTCTACGAGAAGATGAATGGCAGATATTAAAGTCCCACTCACTAATAGGATATGAGATTATACAGTATATACCTGAGGTTAGAACTCTAGATAAAGTAATCAGAGCAATACACGAAAGATATGATGGCCTTGGATATCCAGATGGGCTAATACGTGAAGAGATACCCCTTGCAGCACGGATAATCGCTGTCTCAGACGTATACTGTACCCTACGCTCTAAACGCTCATATCGCGAAGAACCTTTTAAAGATAATGAGGCTATTAGTTATATAAAATCAGTTAGCGGAAAGGAATTTGATCCTCAGGTAGTCGATGCATTCTTAGAAATCATAGAAAAATATTGATACTGTGTATGATCTTTAAATGCTCAACTACCTAGTCCAATAGATCCGCTTACAATTAAATAAATATCATCGCATCGTATCAATGCGTTCCCTGGGGAATTGTATTACTGTACGGTTGCTCTTCTCGTTTTCATAATCAACTCCCACCATTGCAACGATTTCGTCACTATTAGTTTCACTCAAGAGAATATCTTTGATAATACTTATCTTAAGTTGTTGACATAGTTTTTGCTTTATTTCTTCGTGAAAACTTTTACTTGAAGCCATAAAGGACTTCATTTCATCAGATTCCAAACGAATAGTTAACATAATTAACCCTTTTGCCTCAACAATTTCCACCTAGAGTCCTCCCTTTAATTATATATAAGTTCTCCTTATATGTAGTAGAATTTGAGGCGAAAAAGTTTCACAAGTGGCAAAGAATCTTTAAAAGTTAATATAATTTGGTAGTCCTTTAATTATAAGATGGAGTTATGGAGTATAAATGATGCAAATACTATAGAGACAATAGAAACTAACTTTATAAGTATATTAAGTGCTGGTCCTGAAGTATCTTTAAAGGGATCACCTACTGTGTCTCCAACCACAGCTGCTTTATGAGCTTTAGAACCCTTTCCACCGTATCGACCTTCCTCTATATATTTCTTTGCATTATCCCAAGAACCACCAGCATTTGCCATCATAACTGCTATAGCAAAGCCACTTACAGTCGCGCCTACTAGAAGTCCGGCTACTCCGTTTACACCTAAGAAAATACCAACTAGGAGAGGAGTAATGATGGCCACAAGAGCTGGAGCGATCATTTCTTTCTGCGCTGCCCTGGTACAAATATCAACACATCGAGCATAATCTGCCCGTGCTTTACCTTCCATAAGACCTTGGATCTCTTTGAACTGACGCCTTACCTCTGTGGCTATACTTTGAGCAGCTCGCCCCACTGCTTTCATAGTTATTGAAGAGAAGAAAAAAGGAAGCATACCACCGATAAAGATACCAACAAGTACCATGGGATTCAATATACTGAGGTTAAAGGTAAAGTCTAATCCGTCTTTGGCAGCTATCAATTGGACCTGATTCTTATACGCAGCTATAAGGGCTAACGCTGTAAGGGCTGCTGAACCTATGGCAAATCCCTTGCCAGTAGCTGCAGTTGTATTCCCTAGGGAATCTAAAGCGTCTGTTCTTTCCCTAACCTCTCTTTCCTGACCTGACATCTCCGCAATTCCTCCAGCATTATCTGCTACTGGACCATACGCATCTGTAGCTAGTGTGATCCCTAAAGTGCTCAACATGCCAACAGCAGCTATCCCTACACCATAGAGACCAGCATTCACATTGGTTGCTCCCCCTGCTAAATAGTAACTTAAAAGGATGGTTACACCTATAGTAACCACTGGTATGACTGTGGATGCCATCCCTACAGAAAGCCCTC
>DIRN01000104.1:6321-19003 GCA_002426645.1 Firmicutes bacterium UBA5435
CCCATATGTTCCACACCAAGTAGAGCCCTGATAAGGAAGAAAGAGGCTACTGAAATTATAATTGCACTTATATAGTTTCCACGCCTTAGAGAACCTAGGAGCGCTGCCTGGCTTGATTTATCCTTAACTCGGACAAAAAATGTACCAACTATAGAGGCGATAATACCTATAGAAGCCATTACCATGGGAACAAGTACCCCAGAACGATCGAAACCTGCTGATATTGCCAGGGCTGCGGTTGCTACTATAGAACCTACGCATGACTCATAAAGGTCTGCTCCCATGCCTGCAACATCCCCTACATTATCTCCTACATTATCTGCAATAACCGCGGGATTTCGCGGATCATCTTCTGGTATATCAGCTTCGATTTTGCCTACAAGATCAGCCCCTACATCAGCTGCCTTGGTAAATATCCCTCCCCCTACCCTTGCAAAGAGAGCCATAGAACTTGCTCCCATACCTGAGGTCAACATGGCACTGGTTACATTCTGCAATCTTACAGCAAGTTGGAGATCCCTATAATACCAATCAAGGATGAAGTACCATATGCTAAGATCTAGTAGGCTAAGGCCTACGACAATCAACCCCATAACAGTCCCACTTGAAAAGGCTACTCTTAAACCATGGTTTAAGCTTCTCTTAGCTGCAAATGCGGTTCTAGAATTAGCACGAGTAGCAACTAGCATCCCAATGAATCCTGCAAGGGCTGAAAAGAATCCCCCTGTAAGAAAAGCAAATGGAGTAAATATTGTAAGATACCCTAACTGGCTAAGGATGAAAAGTATAGTAAATATGACTACAAAGAAGACCCCTACACCCATATACTGCCTCTTAAGATATGCATGCGCTCCTTCTCTAATTGCTAATGATATATCTTTCATCTTTTCAGTGCCTTCATCTTGGCGGAGTATTTTTGCTGAAAGATACGTTGCAAAGAGCAAAGCTATTAAAGAACCTGCTGGTACCATAAGAAAGAATGATTTGCTATTCATGAATTCGTCATCTCCCGTTACTAAAAACCTTTAATGAAAAAACGCGCAGGAGGAAATTTAAGGTGAGCCTCTTGCGCATATAGAAGGTAATTCAAGTAATCTCTGTTATCTTTCCACCATAGAACCGTCCAAGCTCCTCTGCTATCTCTTGCGAGGAAGCTTCACTATATATATGAAAGACGGGTTTCTCAGAGTCTGGAAGCAGAAGCGCCCAACCATCTTCATGGTTGATCTTAACTCCATCTATAAGCTCTACTTTCTCTCCTGGGGTCTCTTCTATAATAGAACGCATTACCTTACCCTTTCTCTCCCATGGGCATTCGATTTCCTTTTTAGACATATAGAATTCAGGTAAAGCCTCCATTAGTTGAGATAGAGTGGCATCCTCCTTTGCCATGAGCTCAAGGATCTTGCTGAGAGATACTAGTCCATCATATACAGGTTGGAAGTGAGGCAAGCCATTCCTACCGATAAATATCTTCTCTTCAATAACCTTTTCCATAAGTGATCTAGGGTTAGCCTTTGTTCTTATAACCTCTGCCTTATACTTTTTAGCTAGTTCTTCTATGATCCTAGATGCTGTTATTGGAACTGCGATCTTCCTACGTCCTTCTTCTGATGACTTAAATATTAAGAGAGATATAAGGGCGAGGAAAGCATCGTCTGAGATGGTCCCACCTCTTTCATCAATTAGAATCAATCTCTCTGCATTAGGGTCTACTAGGATACCTAGGTCAGCTTCTTCCCTCATTACAACCTTTGAAACCTGGGCTGTAGAATCCATGAGAGTCCTAAAACATCTATGGGCTATATCATCGCCATAGGCTATGATCTCACATCCTAGTTGTTCTAGAAGTGTTGGGAGTGTTAATGATAGATTACCCCTATCATAATCTATTACGATCTTAAATTTGCGAGCCTTTATTTCGTTTACATCAACGAGCTGAAGTACATCTTGGAGATATTTTTCTACAATTCGTGTTAAATAAGAGAGTTCACCTATTCTATGTACATCCACTCTCTTAAAGTCCTCGCGGAAGAAGGTGTTCTCTATATCTCGCTCTTTACCTTTAGCTATATTTATTCCCATGGAATCAAGGAACTCCATGAGAACCATATTCTCTTCATAAGGAGATAAACGAATATGTACGCCTCCTATTACTTCTAGAGTACATATAGCGTATCGCGTTAGGGGTGTTGTCATCTTACCAAGATCAATTACATCAACTCCAGACGACAGTAACCCAGCTATAAATGACCTCTTCAGCATACGGGATACCCTATGTGTATCAGCGCTAATTATCACTTGAGAGTTCTCTGGTAATGTAGCTCCGTAAGCTGCACCTAGTTTTGCTGAAAACTCGGGGGTGAGCTCTACATTTGCAAGGCCAGAGACTCCATAGGTTCCGAAGAGTCGTTTCGACCATTTACCTCCCCAAATAAGGCTCATATTTAGTGTAGTGCCAGCATCTATAAGCTTACTGGGCCATACCTTTACATTCGGGTTTATAGTGCTCTTTTCTCCAATAGAAGAATTACAGCCTATGACAGCGCCTTCAAACGCCTGGGTTCTTCTTTTGAGGCTCACATGGCTGCACACTATAGCCCCTCTTAGCTGAGCACTATGACCTATATAAACGTTATTCCATACTAAAGTACGTTTTAAAGAGGAATTCTCGCTTATTATATTATTACTACCAATGACACTGAGTTCCCCTATATGAGCGCCTTCTTTGACTACACTATTAGAGCCTATCCACACGAGGCTATCCATATTACAGTCAAGGGAAACTTCGCTCCCTTCTCCTATCCAGATCCCTTTTGCTACCTCTTCGCCTGGTATATTTATTCTTACTTTACCAGATAGTATATCATAATGGCTTTCTCTGTATTGATCCAGATTCCCTATATCAGACCAATAACCACTAGCAACATATCCGAAGAGAGGTTTATTTTCCCGAAGCAGAAGCGGAAAAAGATCTCTACTAAAATCAAAGGGTTTACCAACCGGGATATATTTAAATACTTCTGGTTCTAGTATATATATTCCAGTATTTACTGTATCGCTAAAGACCTCACCCCAACTGGGTTTTTCTAAGAAGGCACGAATAGCGCCATCCCGCTCTGTTATAACTACCCCATACTCTAATGGTGTATTAACCCGCGTTAACACAAGGGTTGCTATGGCACCACGCTCTTTATGAAACCTAGCTGCTTCTGTCAAATCTATGTCAGTGAGGGCATCTCCGCTGATTACTATGAAGGTATCGTCAAGATATTCCGCTACATTCTTAACGCTACCAGCAGTCCCCAAAGGAGAATTTTCTACTGAGTATCTCATTTTAACCCCTAAGGTTGAACCATCTTGAAAGTGTTCCTCTATAACCTCTGGGAGATAAAAAAGTGTTGTAAAGATATCCTTAACTCCATGTTCCTTTAAGAGTTCTACTATGTACTCCATCATAGGTCGGTCCAAGATTGGGACCATTGGTTTAGGTCTATTGCAAGTTAGTGGACGTAATCTAGTGCCTTTACCACCAGCCATTATAACGCCTTTCACCATGGCGCACACCTCTTTCTAGAAGATCTTCTTATTACCTGTAGAGTAATGTATTATAATTAATGAGTAACCCTATATCGTCCAAAATCACCAGTGAGAGATTCTTTCATATGTTGCATATTAAAGAGAACATCTTTTTTCCAAGGACTTTCTTCATACTCTCTGAGTACATCCTGAAAGACTTTTAATGTTTTCTTTGCTACATCTCTCCAGTTATACTTAAGGGTTACTTCACGATATCCGTTATCACGCAATACCTGGCCTAAGCTTGGGTTCTGTAGTATCTTGAGGATACCTGCAGCTAGTGAATCCGAATCTCCAGGTTGGACTTTAACCCCTAGATCGTCCCTTACTACCTCGCTGAATCCTCCCACATCACCAACTACTACTGGTGCTTTAGCTGCCATTGCTTCGAGAGCTACTATTCCGAAAGGTTCATAGAGGCTTGGGAATACAGCAACCTCAGCACATTTGTAAAGGCCATTCCTGGTCGCATCATCTATATAGCCCGTAAAGTATACCTTATGAGCTACTCCTAACGTGGCTGCTTTATTCTTTAATCCTTCTAAAGCTGGACCTTTACCAGCTATTAAGAACTTAGCTTTTGGCTCTATGCTTAGGATCTTAGGTATTGCTTCAATGAGAGTATCTACTCCCTTTTCTCGCACCAATCTTCCTACAAAGAAGATGACCTTCTCATCCCACGCAGCATACTCATGCTTAAATTTCCATGTATCTACATCTGACTCGAATTCTCTTACGTCTACACCATTTGGTATGACTCGTATCTTGTCATCAGGGATCTGAAAGATTGATTTAATCTCATTTCGCATATACTCGCTACAACATATAACGTTCCATGCTTCGTATGCGAGCCACCACTCTACATCACTTATGTACCTTTGAAGATCATTATGAAGGCCTTGATTTCGGCCCCATTCGGTAGCATGTATAGTGGCAACTAGAGGACGACTTAGCGTATGTTTTAATAGTTTTCCCGCGTGTGCTACAAGCCAATCATGTGCGTGAATAATATCTATATCGCCTATGGAATTTACGACTTTTAGAGCAGTTTCCACCATGTTAAAGTTAGTCTGTAAAACCATAGTGTGAAAATCCCGCGGAGGTGGGCTATAATACGGAGCCCTATGAAGATGAACGTTACCTGCCATTTCATATAAGGGAGCCTCTACTTCTCCTCTCGTGATAACGTGAACTTCTACTCCTTCATCGGTAAAGGCATTTGAAAGTGCATATACGTGTTTGCCAAGACCGCCGAGGATATGTGGGGGATATTCCCAGGATAAAACTAAGATCTTCAAAATAATTCTCCTCCTTTTATTTAGTCCATAGACTGACCATATCTTATCTTTAGCAAAAGAGGAGAAAATATTCGTAAAAAGTGAAGATGGTTGAAAAGTAGGTAAATACGTTGCGTGGTGAAAGAGGTCTTAAATACCGAAGAGATAGGGGTTGTTCTTCTTGGCTTTAGCAAAGTTAGTGTCTGGACCATGTCCAGGTAATATAGTAGAGTCATAGTTCATTAGCTTAGTTAATCTGTGTATACTTTTAATTAGTGTATTATAGGAACCGCCAGGGAAATCAGTCCTCCCTATACTATCTGCAAATAGAGTATCTCCTGTAAAGAAGGTATTTCCTACTTTAAAGACAACACCGCCTCTAGTGTGGCCAGGTGTATGCATGACCTCAAAGGTCATATCTTTAACTTGAAATGTATCTCCGTCTTTAAGGAGCTTATCTGCATCAGGACTCAATAAAGGTTCGTCAGGGTCTAAAAATATAGAGAGGTTCTCCATATTATCTGTGAGCATATTTAAATCATCTTCATGGATAAGTAATTTCCCATCTGTCCCATCCTTTATAACTTTGTTAGCGCCTATGTGATCTGCATGTCCATGGGTATTTAATATATACTTCACATTTATCTCTAATTCATCTATAATGCGGAGGATTTCTTCCCCATCATTACCGGGATCTATTACTATACCTTCTTGACATTCATCATCTGCAACTATGTAACAATTAGTTTGAAGTTCTCCTACTACTATCCTCTTGATAATCATCTGAACCACCCTTTCGCACATCATACAGAGGATCGCTCTGAGCATCCAGTACACTTAGTCCCTATAAGACGATCTATAAAAGACATAGCCTTATATCGTTCCTTTTCCTCAGGAGCTTTTTCGGATATAATTTGATAGCATCTAGGGCAAAGACGTTCTCCTACTGCATTGATAAGTTCCTCTGGGATACCAAGTTTTTTAAGACGTTCTGTACGTGACTCTACTACTATATCTTCAACGTCAACAGCATCATCTGCAACTACTACAAGACCGATATCTCCGATAAATTGAGGGGAATCTACAGTTGCAAAGGTCAGACCATTCTGTCGAGCAAGCTCTATATAATCTCGGGCAACATTGAGATCAACCTTTCTACTTATTACTAATTTTCTAGCGCGTTTGTCTTTAAGAGCCTCTTCTATCTCAGGATAAGTACCTTTTTCAAGTATCTGTTCAAAGGTTAAGGTCTTAAGTATGCGCTCCCTGAAGTTTCCGAGATAACGTCGTTTCTCACCCGCTTTAAGCTCTGGAGGTCCATCAAGAGCAAACCTAGTGTTTCGTTCAAGAGCGCTCTCATCGGAACGTCCAAAGTAGTTATCTCGAAATATTCCGTCATCTTTATTCATAAAAAGTGATACCGGCGACTCTATCCTTTATAGAGCGCCTTCTCTCCTTTCCTAAATTGATATTATAGGGGATTCGTCTCTTTGACTGCTCCCCTATATATTTTCAATAATCAACGTTTTGCATCGGCCATTAGTTTTTCTACTTTATCAATACGCTCCCAAGGTAGATCCATGTCTGTTCTGCCGAAATGTCCATACGCTGCTATTTGTCTATAAATGGGCCTTCTTAGGTTCAGTTCTTCTATGAGGGCTCCAGGCCTTAAATCAAAATTCTCATCTACTAACTTGCTAATGCGTTCCTCATCTATTTTCGCAGTACCAAAGGTTTCTATAGATATAGAGACTGGACGAGCTACACCTATGGCATAGGCTAGCTGAACCTCGCATTTTTTAGCTAGACCTGCAGCTACTATATTCTTTGCAACATATCTAGCTGCATATGAGGCTGTCCTATCTACTTTTGTAGGGTCCTTTCCAGAGAAGGCACCTCCACCATGACGCGCCATGCCTCCATATGTGTCAACTATAATCTTTCTGCCTGTTAACCCTGAATCGCCCTGTGGTCCGCCAACAGCAAATCTTCCAGTGGGATTTATATAGTACATTGTCTTTTCATCCAGAAGCCCTGCTGGAACTATAGGCTTAACCACATTTTCAATGATATCCTTTGAGATAGTATCATGATCTACATCAGGATGATGTTGGCTAGAAACTATTATGGTATCTACTCTTACAGGTGTATCACCGTGATATTCTACTGTTACCTGGGTTTTGCCATCTGGTCTTAAGTACTCTAAGACCCCATTCTTACGAACTTCTGCCAGCCTTTTAGCTAGTTTATGGGCTAGAGTAATTGGAAGGGGCATTAATTCAGGTGTCTCATCTGTTGCATACCCAAACATAATTCCCTGATCCCCAGCGCCTAATGAATCAATATTATTCTTACTATCTCCATGCCTCCATTCCCAAGCTGAGTTAAGACCAAGTGCAATATCTGGAGATTGTTCATCTATAGAAGTGATCACTGCACAAGTATCGCAATCAAAACCATACTTTGCCCTTGTATATCCTATCTCCCTTATAGTCTCTCGGGCTATGGAAGGGATATCAACATAACATTCAGTGGTTATCTCACCCATTACAAGGACTAATCCTGTAGTTACTGCTGTCTCGCAGGCCACACGCCCGTATGGATCGTTTTCCAGAATAGCGTCTAAGACTGCATCAGATATCTGATCGCATATCTTATCTGGATGACCTTCTGTTACTGATTCTGAAGTAAATAGACGTTTCATGAAAAATTAGGCGCAGGAAACCACGTAAACTTACATCGTGGAGGAATGCGCCTTCCCCCTTTCTATTAATACTGTTTTCCCTTTGGAGATCTTTTAATCCCGTTCGCTATAACTTATATTAACATATCTATATTTCCTAGTCAATCAAGCTTTGTCATGGGGTATATCATCGTTACGTAGATATTCTCTCATACCATTTGCATATGCATGGTTAGTTATTATCCTTACAAAAAAACGGAGGGGCAAATGGAGTCCCATTCTCTCAAGGCTCTTTAAGAACCGTATGGTACATTTCCATCTAGGCCAGTTCCCAAGGGTCAAAAGCCTATCTAAAATAAAAAAGACTGGGCTCAACATAATCATAGCCCTTACCTTTAACGTAGGATGCTTCCTATAGAGAATAATCGCAGTATGCCCTCTTTGTCTCTCCTTTTCTATTAAACCAGGCACCATACTTACCTTTAATACGCTCTTATAATGATAACCTTTAGCATCTAGGGCCTTAACTGGCTTGATGCTAAGTTTCTTTAATCTTATTCCTAGTTCTAAGTCTTCCCAACCGTATTCAACAAAATCCTCATCAAAGAGACCAGCTTCTATAAGTTTATTACGATATATAGAGACGTTACCAGTTGCAAAGAATGCCCGTGATATATCCGTTATCTTCATGGGTGTTAAAGTAGGGTTATCCATATCACTAGTATGGATAACTGGACCATGGGTAATTACATCATTACCTTCTCTAGCTTTGATATGAGCCTCAATGAATTCAGGACAGACGATTATATCGCTATCAATAAAGATTATAGTATCTCCTTTTGCCATGCGAATGCCTACATTTCGAGCACCAGCAGGTCCTTTCTGTTCCTGATATACATATCTTATCTCACATGGTGCTTTTAATGCATCTATCATTTCACCTGTGCCATCAGTTGAACCGTCATCAACTATGACTATCTCGTATGAATCAGCGGGATAGGTCTGATTGAAAAGGGCATGTAATGCCTTCTCTAATATTTCTCTTCTATTATGAGTAGGAATAACAACACTCACCTGTGGTAAATCCTTTAAATCTTTATCTTTCAAATTCATCTCAGAATTTAATCGCAGGAGGCCCACTCCTTTAACTGTGGGAGGAATGCGATAATTCTACTTCCTCCTCTCTATAAATATATTAGTCGATCAAGCCCTCGACTTCCATGAAATATTCTCTCTAGTCCCCTATATTTTATATCACCTTGGAAGATGGGTCAAGTGACTTGTAGCATAATTCTAATTTATTATACTCTTCTTTGTATGTGTAGATATAAATGTTTGGATAGTTTGTGAGTAAATCCTAGCATGCAACTTGGTTTTTCCTATGAATTATGCTATAATACTGCCATAGGTAGTGATAATAACAAGCGGTTTTCGCCGCTAAAATTCGATAGATAAAATAGCGGAAGGAGGGAACAGAAGTTTCGATACTATGAAGAAAGAGAAGATAATTAAGGATGACGGAAGATACCTTATCTACTATACATTTAAAAAAGGAGAAGAGGAGCCTCCGAAGAAGACTAAATAAGAGTTGTCTTTATAAAAAGAAAGGATGATAAGCATTGTCGGAATTGCGTTGGAACCCAGTATTACGGGAATGGGTGGTCACAGCCACTCATCGTCAAGATAGAACTTTTATGCCTCCAAAGGACTACTGTCCTCTTTGCCCTACAAAACCCGGAGGAATAGCTACTGAAGTGCCCTCTGAAAACTATGAGATAGTGGTCTTTGAAAATAAATTCCCTTCACTTAAGGCCGAGCCTTCGGAGCCAGCTGTTGAAGGAATCCCTCCCTTTCAAGTAGAGCCTTCTCAAGGAATTTGTGAAGTTGTCCTTTACTCTCCAAAGCATGAAGGCTCTTTAGCACAGGAAAGCGAGGAGAAAATCAAGAACTTAATAGACGTCTGGGTTGATAGGTATAAAGAATTAGGAGAAAAAGATTTCATAAACTATATTCTTATCTTTGAAAACAAAGGAGAAGCCATAGGTGTGACACTATCTCATCCCCATGGTCAGATATATGCATTTCCTTTCATACCACCAATACCTGCTAAAGAATTATCTTCAGCTGAGGAGTATATGAAAAACCATGGAACATGTCTCTTCTGCGATATCAATAAAGAAGAGATGAGGGATGGACGACGGATAGTATTAGAGAATGATTCATTCATAGCAGTGGTACCTTTTTACGCAAGGTATCCTTATGAGGTTCATATATCGTCTAAGGAACACAGAGCTTCAATAGATGAACTCTCTGAGACGGAACGAATGGATCTCTCTAAGATCATTAAACGACTTTTAATGAAGTATGATAACCTATTTGGATTTCCATTCCCATATATAATGGCAATGCATCAAAAACCTACTGATGGTAAGGAATACCCTTACTATCACTTTCATATAGAATTCTACCCTCCTCATAGGACCGCTACCAAGCTTAAATATCTTGCAGGATGCGAATCCGGAGCTGGCACTTTTATAAACGATACTTTACCCGAAGATAAGGCTGAAGAATTACGAAAGGTAAAACCTTATTAATACTCTCTTGCGACTTGGAGGAGATATATATGGATCTAAGTGAAAGATTGCGGTTGTTGAAGGAGAAGCACAGGATGATCTTTAACGAAGGGAAAGATGAAGTGGTGATAGTTAAAGCGCCTGGCAGAGTAAATCTAATAGGTGAACACACGGACTACAACGATGGGTACGTCCTTCCGGTTGCTATTGAAAAGGATATACTGATAGCTGCCAAGGCGAGAGACGATAGGATGGTAGTCCTTCATAGTATGGATTTAAATGAAGAAGTAAGATTTTCTTTAGATGATATTAAAAAAGATCCGAATTACTCTTGGGCTGATTACCCTAAAGGCGTAGCCTTTATGTTACAAGAGGCTGGCTTCAAACTCTATGGCATGGATGCTGTAATTCAAGGTAATATACCTCAGGGAGCTGGATTAAGCTCATCTGCTGCCTTTGAGGTAGCTACTGCCTTTGCTTTTCAGAATCTTAGCGGCTTTGACATGGATGGTGTACAGATGGCAAAGCTATGTCAAAGAGCAGAGAATGAATTCGTAGGAGTAAATTGCGGAATAATGGATCAATTCATATCTGCACTGGGGAAAAAAGACCATGCGCTCTTTATTGACTGTCGTTCTCTTGATTACAAGTTAGTTCCCCTCTACCTTGAAGGCGTGAAGATCTTTATAGCTAATACTGGAGTAAAAAGAGGTCTGGTAAGTTCGGAATATAACAAAAGACGTGCTGAATGCGAAGAGGGCGTAAAACTCTTGAAAAACTTCATACCACATATAAAAGCGTTACGTGATGTATCCTCAGAGGAACTCAAACGCTATGAGAACGAATTACCCGAGAGGATATTACGAAGATGCGAGCATGTGGTAACTGAGAATGAAAGGGTCCTCCGTTCAGTAGAGGTTCTTGAAGTAGGAGATATAGAGACCTTTGGGCATCTTTTAAATGAGTCCCATGATAGTCTACGCTATAAGTATGAAGTCAGTTGTTCTGAATTAGATATCATGGTTGAGATAGCCCGTAGTGTACCAGGGGTCCTTGGTTCCAGGATGACAGGGGCAGGATTTGGTGGATGCACTGTGAGTCTTGTAAAGGAAGAAGCAATAGAAGAACTCACATCGAAGATAAAGAACCTATATCAAAAGAAGACCAGGTTAACACCTGAAATCTATGTGTCTTCCCCTGAAGACGGAGTAATTAGAATATAATAATTCCTTATATCAGCCGCATTATATCAATAACTTTAGAATATTCTTATGAAGGAGGGTCAGGGTTATAATACCTACCCTCTTTTTTAAAAGCTTTAAAACGACTCTGAAGAGCCTTTCCTATACTTACTTTGGGATCAGTGAATAGCCTACAGTCTTTGGGGTTTTAAACGCTATCCCCTCGACTTATTACCAATCGGTAACAGTTAATAGAAGAAATGCATGTTTATTTAGTTTAATTTATATAGCAATCATTATGTTCCACCTCTCTCTGATATCATTAGAACTCATGGAAGAAAGTTGGTTTAACCCTATCTACCTGCTATGTTTTGAACCACAGCAAGCACCTATAACTTATCCCTTGCGATATCTTTTTCTATGGTAGATTATAGTTAGAAACAAAATATAATTATAGGGGGTTGGGGAATATATTGATAAAGATAAAGTCAAAGAAAGAAGGAACTATATACGATGACACCATTAAAGAACTTTTCTAGGGATATAAGAGAGAACTGATAAAGTACTTTAGTGGTATGGATCTAGAAGAGCTTCAACCTTTAAGTCTGGAATTTAAGCGCACTCAGTCAAGAACCTGTGACTTGCTTCTTAAAGGTCACACTAAAGAAAAGGGCGATATAATAATTCATACTGAATTTCAAAGTAAAAATGATAGTAATATGCTATATCGTATGTTGCAGTATGCAGTAGAGATATATAAAACCCATAAAGTCCCCGTATATCAACTAGTGCTGTATCTAGGTTCTAGGCGTATGAAGATGGACGATTCACTACATCTTTGGATAGGTGAATCAAATTATTTACAATCCAAGTACAAGATCATAGATATTGGTTCCTTAAAATATAAGAGGCTAAAAGAAACAAACGCTCCCCTCCTTTATCCTCTTTTACCTTTAACTGAAAAAGAGACGCGCAAGAAAGAAAAGGAAAAGTTCATGTACTTGTTCATGGAAACTATAACAATTCTAATGCGTAGATCTCCCAAAGATCTCTTTTCTAATTATAATATGCTTAGCAAGTTCTATTATCATCTAAAAAATCTTTAATTATAATAACGTTTAAGTTAATCTCCTTACTCTTCAAAAACTCCTGAGCAGGATACGCGTCTATTACAAGAACATCAAAGGACTCATCTTAATTATGCTCAGTATGGAGATGATGTTAGCTCAGAGGATAAATCCTAAGGTAGTCTTAGAGAGACTTGAGCATTTAAGTATATTTCTATGCTCTGCCTAATCTACAAGCAGAGGCAGCGGATAAACCTAATAAGGTATAAAAGTAGTTGAGCTGACTAGATTTAAACCAACGGGTGCATAAAATAATTGCGAA
>DIRN01000046.1:0-23707 GCA_002426645.1 Firmicutes bacterium UBA5435
TCTGAAAGTGCAAAACTATAGATCAATATTAAAGAGAATAACATCACTACTTATATCCCCCGCAAGCTTCATATTCCCAAGAAGAGCAGGGTTGTCTATCTTTTCATCAAAGTAAGAAACCGCCTTTTTCCCTTTTACCTCGACATTTTTTAAAAGATAAGAAAGAATTTTTAAAAAGTGAGATTTACCGCTACCAAAAAAACCTGAAATCCAGCACCCAATTTTATCGGTTCGCCTATTTATACTCTTTATGTACGCACTGAAGAATGTATCAAGGTTCTTGTAAAGCTCCCCAGTGACCACATATTCTTTTAGGTCATTATAGATTATCTCTTGCTCCTGCTGATCTACTTTTATGACCCCTTGGATCTCCCTGGTGATATCATCCTTAAACATACTTCTGATATCCACTTTATATTCCCCCTTATCTCTCTATTAATCTAAAAGCCCTATAATAATTATCATCTTTAATTTCATCAAACAACTTCAGGGACAAGCCATCATATGTGCCTGGAAAGAACATTAATAGTGGCACATTTATAGATGAATGCAAGTTATTTAGAATAGTATGAGATCTTATAAGTGGAAAAACCTTGCCCACCCCAGTTAGGAATAGTATATCATCATCTGTAACACCATTTTTAATTGTCTGGACGATTTGATCGTTAGGAAGAGTGAGGCGAAGAGTTTTCTTTATTGGATTTATAACTGCCTCTGATCCTTTTGTGGCTTCCATTTGGAACACTTTCTCCAGATAGCCCCTTTCGCAGAGAGTATTTAGCATAATATCATAAAGATCAAAGATTTTAATGCATGACATCTGCTTTGCTAGAAAATCAATATGCCCCCTAACAATATGTTCGTCCTTTGGATCATAGTCAAATATATGAAAGTTTATTTCATTCCCAGTTCCTCTATTTTCACGAAACTCTTTTTTAGAAATCTCTGTTAATATCCTATCCAGTCTTTCATATATGTTCACTCTCTCACCTACCTTCTCTATACAAGACACATGGCTTTTCTATGCTCTTCAGAGAATAAATTAACGATTTCTTTTTCTATAAATGGTGGGGTTATTTCTAAACAGGAATCTTGTGCTTTAGCAAAACCTGACTCCGATAAAACTTTTCTATAAGCACTCCGTAATTGACGAAGGTTAGAATCCCTCCAATTAGCAACTACTTTGCTTGTTTCGGCCTTTCTATGAAAGAAAAGCATAATGTCAGAATCATAAATAAAGGGGTCTCTTATCGCATATTTGTCCGCATAAACCTCTTGAAAAAACTCAAAGAACAATATATCAATATTTAAGAGCGCGTAAAGAGCAACTGCTTTAGCCGTTTGTATATCCCCATTTGCCAATATTTCTAATAACTCAGGAGATAACGTCCTCAACCGAGTTAAAATTTTAGTAGCCAGGTCCCTTTTCCTTCTCTCCTTGACTACTTGAAAGATATTTTCTCTTTCGGATTTTTTTATTATTTCCTTATCATCAAAGCCATTAACCTTCAAACATGCTGCCTTTCTCATTTCATTAAAGAGTAATGGCATCTCTTTCAAAGTTGAACTATATCTTACCATACGCGTATTATATCTCCTTTACGTTCTGTAAAACTTTAGATACAGTTTCTAACTATCTTTTAGCATCATGATCTACATACTTCTACATATTAACCTAAAATTCCTTCATAACGAACTATGACTTTATAAGAGAGAAACAATAACCACGAACATCTTTAGTTTAGCATTTACTAAAGCGCTTTTTGTTATTTTTATCAAATAAAAGAGGATCTTGACGGCAAATGTCGAAGTTAATAAGACTTATATAGGAAAAAGATAAAGTAGTTCCTTACGTCAAAGGTAAATCCACTGAAAGATGGAGACACAAAGCCTACAGGCCTAAGGTCTTTAATGACTATGGCGGCTGGGTTGCCAAAAGAGGAAAATCGTTGTTTATATAGCCTCGGGCAATCCGGGGCTATATTCTTTTAAAGAGATATGAGGAGGAAAATATATGTTGCTAAAGAAGAGTTTAAGATTTCGTTTAATCGCATTAATCTTACTAGTATCGTTATTGCCATTCTTAATACTAGGTGTTTTAGCTTATAACAAAGCTAGTGAGACAATTCAGCAGGAGGTGACAAAGACTGGCACCTTACTACTAGAGTTCATAAGAGATGAATCGAACTCCTTCTTTGAGCGAATGGAAGCAACTGCTAAAGTACTTTCAAGAACACGATATATATATGAAGCCATGGATATCTTAGCAGATGTATCCTATAATACCAGTAACGAGTTTTGGACGGGATATATCCCCTTTATTGACGCAATAGCTATAGATGCTGTTATGGAGTATAACTTCGCTTACCTTTTCATTACTACTCCTAGAGGCGATGTTGTATATAGCACAGACCAAAGGATAGCAGAAGCTAATCTATGGTCAAGAGATTACATAAAGGAAGCACTCAATGCGCGAATGAGCTGGTCAACTCTATTTTATTCTGATGTTATAAATGAAAATTGTATGATATTAGCAGTACCGATCTTTTCTAATGGTGACTCTGGGGAAATAACAGGAACACTATCTCTAGTCTTAAAGGGTATGCAAATTGAGAGTGTATTTAGTAACTTTGCTGTTCATCTAGGCGAATCAGTAGACTCTTATTTAATAGATAGCCAAGGTCTTCTCCTGACTAATACAAAATTTGGGGAATATACTCAAGATGCAGCTCTAAAGATGTCTATAGAATCTGAAGCTGTAGACATACTCTCTACCCCTATTAAAGAAGGCGACTTTGACTTTACAGCAGTAAAGAGATACATAAATTATAGAGGGGTATCTGTAATAGGGAACCTGCGAGTTACTGAACTCGGGAACATACCAGTAGGTTTAGTAATCGAAATAGATCTAGACCAAGCATTGGCTGGAATCAACCAAATTAAACGTTGGTTACTCTCATTTATCGTAGTAGCCGCATTAATTATAGGGATTATAAGCTATTCTGTAGCCTCTACAATATCGCACCCTATTATAGACATAACGAATTTAACTAGTCAAGTGGCTACAGGAGATCTCACTGGAGATATAAGAGTAAATCGCCAGGACGAAATCGGAGAATTGGCAAACCACTTCCGGGAAATGGTAGGGGGCCTTAAGGAACTTGTAAATGGAATAATAACCGCTGCAAATGAATTAACCAGTTCCTCACAGGAGCTTTCAGCATCAGCTGAAGAAACAGGAGCATCTATAGAAGAGGTGGCTAGCAGTTCAAGTCAGTTCGCGGGTTCACTCCAACAGATGGTGGAAAACGCTGGGATGATATCTACAAACTCTAACCAGATTTTGGACCTTTCAAAAGAAGGTCAGAATCAAATAGAAGATGCTATGAGCCAAATGAACTCCATTGAAGAGAATGTGAAAACTTTAGAAGACGCCATAGGTGAACTTGGAAGACGTTCAGAGCAGATAGAAACCTTCTTAGAAACAATAGCTCATATTGCAGCTCAAACTAACTTACTTGCTTTAAATGCTGCTATTGAAGCTGCTCGCGCTGGGGAACACGGTCGAGGATTTGCTGTAGTAGCTGACGAAGTGAGGAAACTTGCAGAACAGTCCAGTAAAGCTACGAGTGAGATCGAAGCTCTCATATCAGCTATTAAAGAAGATACATATGCAACTGCACAGCGTATGGAGAGCACAAGGAAAGAAGTTAATAGTGGCTCGCAGCTTATGGATAAGTCAGGCGAGACATTCAGTGCTATAGTTCGCTCTATAGAAGATATCCACTCTCAAATTCAGGATATATCATCTACAATTGAAGAGATGAGTGCAGGAAGCGAAGAGATAGCATCAGCCACTGAGGAACAGGCAGCAGCCATGGGACAAGTAGCTAACATGTCACATAAGCTTTCTGAATTATCTCAAAAGCTACATGACCAAACATCTATATTTAAAATGTAAGGAGAGGAGAAATTCTTATGGGACAATTTGTAATCTTTCAACTTATGGATCAGCTTTTTGGCGTTAGAATAGAAGACGTCCAAGAGATACTAGACTACCAAGAGATCACCCCTGTACCTTATGCGCCTAAATTCGTTAAGGGTATACTAGACCTTCGAGGTGAAATTGTGCCAGTAATCGAGCTTAGTAGGAAATTTGGACATAAAGATGCAGACGCATATTCAAACTATAAACTTATTGTGATAAGCTTACCAAACCAACAAGTGGGGATCCTTGTTAATGATGTCACTGAAGTGACCTCTATTAATGAAGCAGATATTCGGAAACCTCCAGCCTTATTATCCCACAAAGCCCTTGCAGGCATCATT
This sequence comes from Firmicutes bacterium UBA5435, assembly GCA_002426645.1. Lineage (GTDB taxonomy): Bacteria > Bacillota > UBA5435 > UBA5435 > UBA5435 > UBA5435. Next base: position 4,330 of record DIRN01000046.1, read on the forward strand.
AAATTGAATAATCGGTTAGTCATCTTATTGAATGTGGAAAATATTTTACAAAAAGAGGATTTTGATCTATTAGAGGACATATCTAAACTCGACCAAGAAGAATTGGCCCAGCTTGCAAAGGAAACATAACTTATATAATGAGATATTGAGGGGTATCCCTCAATATCTCATTTAACCCCTAGCATCAATGAGAAGGCCAACTAGTTCCACAAGTTTAGAGAGCCTGCTAACGAGCTCTTCAGGAGGAATCTCCTTTAAAACCTCATTAGTCTCATTATCAATAATCTGTATTATAACCTCTCCAGACTCTTGATGTATACAGAACGCTATTCTAGTATCTATAAATCCCATCGATAAATTTATAGCGTCTTCAATTAGCCTTAGATTTTCATTAGTGCCTGTAGAATTTGTAGAGGTCCTCCTGCTCTCTTCACTTACCCTATCTTCTGGTATCTTACCTTTTAAGTCGGAAAAGTCTTTTTTAAATTTTATCCTATTGCTATCTACGCGTCCTACACTATCTACCATTTCATGATCCCTCCAAATTTCCACAAGATCACTTTACCATCGTTCTCTCGTATACCTTCGAGCAGTCTTCTCATAAGCTCTTAAAGCAGTTCTTTGTTTAGGGAGGACATAAAGTTTAGCCTTTAAACGATTCTTTTTCTCCTCAAGGATATTAATATTCTCAACATTTGCAGTTAAAGTTGCTTCAAAGGAACTTTGGACCTCCTGGATTACTTCATTGAGGGACTGGCGTTGCTCGTTCTGTAACTCCATACTTCTTATCTCTGCTCTTAATTTTTGTATCTCTTCTTTAGATGAGGTCATCTGAAGAAAGTAGCCTGCTCTCTCTGGTAGCATAGTCTCTAGTTTATCAAAGTCCCCTGTCTTTAGTATCTCTCTCTCTATATCTAAGTACCTTCTTAATCCATCATAGAGATCCTTAATCCCCTGATAGCACCCTATAAGTTTTTGAACTGTTTCTTCTTCCATAAGGACACCCCCAGGGAATCTCAAGATTTGTGATACACCTGGTTAGTGGAAGGAGGGGTCATATATGACCCCTCCTTCCACTCCTGGTGCATTGATTGTGGTAATAAGTGGGAAGGTTATCTAAATAGCTCAACACGCTGGAAAAAACATATTGGCCTGAAATAATATTAACGTTATTACTGCGAAAAACTTTTGATAACACATCTCTTTAATGTTTTTATCGGCACTTCTCTTGAAAAGTTTATAGAAAAACATTATTTTAAATAATCAATTAGGCTTGGTTGAATAACCCTTGCACCTACTTTTAGAGCTGCATTATATACTGTCTCCTCCTGAATAAGTTCACTTATAGTTTCCGCATAATCTACATCCTGTGTCCTTGAGAGGAGTCGTGATATATTAATCTTATCCTGTTCATACCTATTCTTTATCAGATCAAAACGTTCTATTTTTGCTCCAGCATCAGCCCTTGCCTCAAGGATCCTGTCTATAGCAGTGGTAATTCCAGATATATAATCATCAGCATCTACAGTCCCATCCTTAAGACCTTTATACAGATTGATAAGGGAATCAAAGACCTTCCCATCTACAAGGACCTTTTTTCCATCTACACCAGCATCTATTCTGGTGTTTTGAGCCACTTCAACATTGAAGACTCCCTCTTTGCCATTGAAGACCACTTCAATAGGATCACCATTTGCATCTAGTCGGAGTTCAAAAGGTTTACTATCAGAAGCAACTGATGAATTAGTAGAAAATAGATAACGGCCCTGATACGTGCTATTACAAGCATCTATAGCATCACTCAATAGAGAAATGACCACACCAGCTAGGGCTGCCTTTTCATCCTTACCCAAAGGATCATTTCCACCTCGTAGAGCCTTATCTCTAGCTTCTAAAAAGATCTCCATAGTATGTTCAAGGACACTATCTGTCAGATTGAGAACTGTCTTTGCTTTCTCTCCATTCTTCATATACTGCTCTATCTCACGTTTCATTGATTCTAAATTCATTATAACCTCTGCATCTGCAGGACCATCTGATGGTTTTAGAATCTGCTTTCCAGTTGAGAGTTTAGACTGAAACTTATCTAAACGTGTTAAATGATCCCGGAGGTTCCTATTTAGATTTGCAGTCAGCATTCTATTGGTTACTCTCATACTCACTCCCCCTCTCCTGCATAACCTTTCCTTAGATAGTATCCTCCGCCTGGCCCTCTCCTAACTTCTACGATACCTCTATCCACAAGGTTTCCTAATTGACGACGTATATGGGCTGGTGTCACATGAAGAAGTGTACCGATCTCCTCGGAAGTTATCGGCAAGGCATATGTACTACTCCGTTCTCGAAGAATATTTAGAATCTCTTTATGAATCGGTTTTAAGGCACTCATTATAAAGTGCCCCCTTCCTATATTATCGTCCTACTACACCCATTCTATTAACTATGATATCCAAAATCTCGTCTATACTACTTATAAATCGCGCAGCAGCAGAATAAGCATGCTGGAATTGAATTAAGTTAGCCATCTCTTCATCTAAAGATACGCCTGAGACCGTTTCTTTCCTCGTCTCTAAATGGGCCATAAGAATTTCTTGCTTTTCCATGTTCCCTTTACTTCCCTGAACCTCAACTCCTAGATCAGTCACAAGGGAATTTAGAAAGTCGCGAGGAGTAAAGTTACCGCCTTCTAGGAGCCCTGAAAGGATCTTAGAAGCCATTGCAGCAGCATTATCTCCATTCCCAGGATCACCAGTAGCAGAGGCTGCTATAGCTGATACATCATTCTTAACTCTTTCCGAAAGACCCATATCTCCTGCTGTGGTTATCTCTTTGAAGAAATCCATACCAGTTATTGGGGGCTCCTCTAAACTGTAACCCCCTCTATGTACTTGATTTATCTCATTACTAAAAATAATTGCGAATTCATCCAGACGAGCAATGGCCTCTGTAATGACCTCATCTCTCATCTCCATAAATCCTTTGAGCTCACCTGTTTCCACCTTTGCATCCATGGTAATGCGCGTCCATTGAGGGTAAGCTTTCCTCACAAGACCTATCTCATCCCTTGTAGATATGGTCTCCACAGAAGAGCCAGAGACGAGAGTTATACCACCTAGAGTAACTTTAAAAGGTTGTCCAGAAAGTTGATTCGCTACAGCACCTGAGATCTTTGCTAATTGGGTCACTAAAAAGTCTCTTCTATCCTTCAAGTCATTAGGTTGGATCCCAGCTGCTATCACCTTGTCTATCTCACCACTTAATTGCGCTATCTCTATAGCAAGACTATTTATCTCATCTATATTCTTCCGAATTTGTCCATCAATATCCCTCTGCAAGGCAATAAGTTGGCGGTGTATATGTGTTACCACATCAACTAACCCTTGAGCTCGTTCCCTTACCTCAACCCTAGCTGACCTACTATTAGGAGATGCATTCAATTCATGGAGCGCGCTCCAAAATTCATCAAGCCTATTTCTAATACCAACGGAACTGGGCTCATTAAAGATTAATTCCAATTGCTCTGCTGCATCCTTACGTGCGGTCCATCGTCCTAGCTCTCGCGCTTCCTTCCATATCTGCGCCATAATGAAATCATCTTTTATCCTACCTATCTCTTCTATTTGAACGCCTTGACCTACTCGTTTATCTCCTAGGACGTTCCCAGAGAGAGCTAACCCTGTATCAGGTTGTACTGTAGATTGAACCACTCGCTGCCTGGAATAACCATCAACGTTTGCATTGGATATATTATGACCTGTTACTTCTATTGACTTCTGTTGTACCTGTAACGACCTTCTCCCCATCTGTATAATGGAAAAGAGGGAAGACATGGCTCTCGCCCCCTTTGCATATTTATTCCTGATATAAGAAAAAGGGTTATACCCTCTCATCTATGCGACGTGAAACCCTTTTTCTCCTCTTACCGTCATCCATATATATAATTGGCTCGCCTTCGTCAACCATAAAAAATTTTGATATTAAATACTCACACTCCTGATGCCAACTTAATAGAAGTTCTTTATTAATTTCATTGGCTCTCTTTAATCTATATAATTCCTCTTGCATGGATGTAAAATACGTCCCTTCGTTAAGATACTCCCCAAAAGCCCCTTTTATATTCTGTAGTAGTTTATCAAAATCTTCTGTTACCTCTTGTAAACGCTTGACGTCAGAATTTACTAAAGTAGAGGTAAGTATTTCACTCCATTTTACGAGTTCAGAAATATTTTTAATGAGATCCTCTTGAGCATTCGTGACCATCAGAGTATCCTCTCTTTTGATAAGATCGCCTTAGCTATTTCACTAGCATCCACATGATACTCACCTGACTCAATTTTAGCCTTTAGGGAAGTTACCACTTCTTCCCGTACTTCAGGAAGAGACTTAGCCTTTTTAATAAGAGAAGATATTTCCTTAGCTTTACTAGAAAAAGAGATCTCATCTATCGTATCCCTTTGGAGTTTGCCCTCTTCTACCTTAGATCTCTCCTTACTAGCTGCAGTTGATTCCACACTTTTTATATAAGCTTTCAACGCTGAGTTATTTACTTTCGAATTACGAAATATCTCTGTCATAGGTATCACCTCTCAATAATCTATATCGGTACTTTTTAAGAGGTCTTTAGCCTTGAATCGCTTTTTCTTCTCTAAAAGTGCTTAAATTTTTATAGAGGCGATGAGCTAAGCCTATCTCATTCCTCATGGCTATCTCCTGAGATACTGCTTCATAGAAGAGGTCCTCAAAGATTTCATCTTTTATAGTACGCGAAAAGAGCCCACCTTCAGGAATGGTCTTCCTCATGGCCTTAAATACTTCTTGTAAAAAGAGGGCTTCAAAATCAACACATGCCTTTTTAAGTTCATCATTTGACTCAGTCAAACGTTTCTCCACTTGTAGGCTCTGCCTACCCCTGATATTAAGCATAACTCCATCAAGATTCAAATTATATTCCCCCTTAGTCATTCAATAATAAGCTCTCCATAAAGTGCTCCTGATTCCTTTAAAGCTATAAAGATTGATGCTATATCATGTGGAGTGGCTCCTACACCATTTAAAGCTGCCACTAGATCTTCTAAACAATCCCGGGACTTTAAGACCACTATCTGACCTTTATCCTCCTCTGTCTCAATCTCAGCAGTTGGTAGGACCACAGTCTCGCCTAATGACTTTTGCCCAGGTTGCGATATCTCAATATCAGCCTTTATACGTATCCGAAGGTTACCGTGGGACACTGCAACAGTAGCTATACGAACACCATGTCCTATAATTACTGTGCCTGTTCTTTCATTAACTACTATCCGTCCTACATTATCAGGGATTACTGGTACTTCTTCTATGAGACTAAGAAAATCTACTGGATTATCCTTATATGAACCTGGGAGATTTACCTTTATGGTACTAGCATTAAGGGCTAAAGCAGTGCCTGGAAGCCAAGCGCGATTTATAGCTTCAGCTAACCTAGCTGCTGTAGTGAAGTCTGCATGTTCAGGAAAGAGCACCACCTCTATTGTGCCATCTTCATTTATAAATTCCATAGGCACCTCTTGCTCTATTATTGCCCCATTAATTAATTTGCCTGTAGTCACTTGATTCTTCTGTACAGAACTCCCTGCAGCTTCTGCTTTAAAACCTCCTACTGTTAGTGACCCTTGAGCCACTGCATAGACTCTACCATCAGGAGCGCGAAGAGGAGAAAGTACTAAGACACCGCCTACCAAACTCTTAGCATCCCCCATTGATGACACAGTAACGTCTATAGTATCTCCCGACCTGACAAAAGGGGGTAAGGTGGCTGTAAGGGTAACTGCAGCGATATTCCTTGATTGAACATCCCCTAAAGAGACCTGTAGTCCGAATCCTTGGAGCATACTTGCTACCATTTGTAAGGAGGCAGTAAATCTACGGCTATCTCCTGTACCATTTAATCCTACAACTAGACCATAACCTGTGAGCTGATTGCTCCTGACCCCTTTTATTCTAGCTATTTCCTTTAGCCTTACCATTGGTTCATCCTCTAATGCCCCATTCACCCCTTGCGCAAATAAAGAGATACATAATAAAGCCAAGATAAAGAGGAAACTAAGTTTATAAGGTTTTTTGTGATACATGATCCTGCTTCACCTCCTAACCATAGATTAAAAGAGAAAATTAAATATACGAGTAAGTATACCTGGGTTCTGCTTATCACCAAGATGTCCGCTTCCAGTATACTCTATCTGAGCATCTGATATGTATGTAGATAGAATAGTATTGTCCTTCATTATATCGTCTGGTCTGATAATACCCCTTAAGACTATCTTTTGTTCCTCACCATTTAATTTAAATGTACGAACCCCTTCTATGGTTAAATTCCCATTATCCATGACCTCTACTATAGTAGCTGTTATCTTGGTACTAAGAGAGCCCTGCCTGCTAATGGTCCCTGAAGCTGCATCACCCTGTCCAGTCTCTATCTTTAAGGCAGGAACAAAAGAAAAGATACCCAACCCGGGTCCTGCGTTTATGCTATTTTCTTGTTTTCCATCAACCCCTGTTTGTTGGGATGCTTTAGAGTCTTCTACTACAATTATAGTGAGAAGATCACCCACATCTTTAGCGCGACGATCTTTAAGAAGAGATTCGCCCCAGCCACCGTCAACCCATAAAGATGTGGCCTGAACAAGACCATCAAGTCCTACTACGATAAAAAGGGAGAGTATAAAGACGACCAAAAGAACGCGTCTTTTCGTCATCCTTAAATTATGTAGAGGTATGATCTTACGACTCATCCTTATATTCCTCCTTTCAATATCTCTACCTTACCATTTTCAATGATTACAGCGTTGAACCTCTTCCCTGAGAGGCTATTTTGGACACTTATTACTTCTCCAACCATCCCATCACTTAATGCGATGCCATTGACTTCTGCCTCTACAGAGCCGACTTTAGCTGTAATAATAACATTTTCGCTTTTTCTTATTGCTGGAGGTATAGAAAGCATATTTACAGTAATAACATCTCCTGCCTTTATTGCGCTCTTCAACATCTTGCCTATAACTATATTAGAGTCCATGGCTGGGCTCCCTGAAATCGTAGAAAGCTCTCTTTCCTCTAAGCATATATCCTCGTCTTTTATTATATGGCCTCGGCCGAGATTCTTTGTTGCCACAAGTACGCTACCCTGAGCAGCGACCTTCATCTTAATGAAGTCACGGTTCATGATACGCCCCTCCCTGAGAACCTCTACTGGAAGAAGTATAGTGCCAACGAAACGCCCACCTTGGGGAGGGGTAAATCGCAATTCTCCTTCCTCAGGGACAAGTAGCTGAGAAGGAAAGGAAATAGGTAATATATCTATATCATTAGGGTGTAGCTCAAGATTTTCTATTATATATTCCTTTGCCATACTCAAAAGTTTATCAGGTGGAGCGGATTGCCCACCTCCTTTAACAACCACAGAACCCGCGCCTCTTAAATATAGCTCTTGTGCCTTGAACCCAGCTTGAAGGAGACGGCTCTTCACATATTCCATACTTATCTGCCTAGTACTCCCTGGAAGAGGCGCACGTCCTAAAGTTATAAGGTTTAAAGAATAAAGCAAATCAGGGTTTATATTAACATGGCTGATAACATCGGATACAAATATTTCGTTCCCAGAGACTTCCGCTTCTGGTAAGAGGATAAGCGATATTTCTTGAGCAAAGAGAGAGCCTTGTCCTAAAAACAAGATAGAGATTATAGCGAGCAAACATACCCACCGATTATATCCATGAGTTCTCATGAAATACCGCCTCCTAAGTCCTATTATCTTCTAAGATTATTAGCCATCTGAAGCATCTCATCAGAAGTCTGAATAGCCTTAGAGTTTATCTCATATGCTCTCTGTGCTACAATCATATTGACAATCTCTTCCACTACCTTAACATTGGACATTTCAAGGAACCCTTGAGCAATGGTACCAAGCCCATCCATACCAGGTTCTCCAAGGATGGGATCTCCTGACGCGGCCGTCTGAATGAAAAGGTTACCACCTATACTTTCTAATCCTGCAGGATTAATGAACTTGGCTAATTCAATTTGTCCAAGTTCTACTGGTTCTACTACTCCTACCATACGAGCGAAGACTCTACCTTCTGGTGTTATGGCAAGGTCTGTTGCATTCTCATCTATATATATATCTGGTTCCAAAAGATATCCTTGGGTTGTAACGATTAAACCATCAGCGCTCCTTTTAAATGAACCATCGCGAGTATAGGCTATACTCCCATCTGATCGAAGAACCTGGAAGAAGCCATCTCCTTCTATTACTAAATCCAGGGGACCATCAGTGGGATGAAGATCTCCTTGGGTAAATATCTTCTGAGTTCCAGAGATCTTTACTCCATGTCCTAGCTGAATTCCTACTGGTGACTGAGGCGCTGAACCACGTTGAACTGTTTGGTAAAGAAGATCCTGGAATTCAGCTCGTCCCTTTTTAAAGCCAGTAGTATTAACATTAGCTAAATTATTTGATATAACTGAGATATTAAATTCCTGCCCTGACATACCAGACGCAGCAACCCATAATGATCTTATCATCATTTTCACCCCTCTTTTATATCTTTCCTACATCATTCACAGCCCTTCCAAGAGTGTCATCATAGGACTGAACCACCTTCTGAGCTCTCTCGTATGACCTTAAAGCTGAGATCATACGTACCATCTCTTCCACAACTCGAAGGTTCGAACCTTCAAGATATCCTTGAAGGACCTTAGGCCTTGTTATAGAAAATGCGTCACCTGATTTAGGTGAGTCTTCAAAGTAGCTTGTACCTATTTTATTAAGGTGTTCCGGGAAAGGAAAATCTACTATCATTAGTTTGTCTACATATGTTCCATCCTTATTATATATGTCACCCTCCTGGCTTGTGGTAAAGTCCTGGCTACCTATATAGATAGGGTTTCCTGACTCACCTAGGAGAAGTCCTCCATCAAGGGTTGACATGAATCCCTGGCTGTTTATTAAGAAAGCTCCTGAGCGCGTGAATCTCATCCCCTCAGAGGTGTATACAGAGAAGAACCCCCTCCCAGAAAGAGCCAAATCTAACTTGTTGCCAGTTTCTTTAAGAGGTCCCTGCCTCATATCTGTTGCCGCATCCCAAAGCCCGTTCCCTAAGGTCATCATGTTTAGGGGATAAAAGTTTGAACTCATAGGGATACTTGCTGACTGCTTCTCCTGCCTACCCACAAGTCGGCTAGGTCCTGAACCCAGAAGAACTAGCTCTCTTTTAAAACCAGCTGTGTCTGCATTTGCCAAGTTGTTGGAGGCTATCTCTACCCTACCTTCTTGAGCTGCCATAGTGGCTGCAGCAGTATATATGCCTCTAAGCATTACTTCACCTCCCTTACGAATTCTTCTTATACGTGCATGGTCCCACCCGTGTTAAACCCTGCTTTTCAGGTTGAAAGATATATTCTGGCCATCCTAAAATAAGATATCCACCTGATTCTAAAAGGTGCGCAAATTTTGTTACAAGATTCTGCTGAGCCTCACGATTCAAATATATTAAAACGTTTCTACAGAGCACGACATCCCATGGTCCTAGAAGGAGCTTACCAAGGAGATCATGTTTCTTAAAACTCACCCTATTTTTAATATCATCAGATATTATGTATCCTCGATCAACCTCCCTAAAGTATCTCTCTCTCCAGCCAGATGGAAGCTTAGCCAAACGTCGTTCCTGATATTTACCTACCTTAGCCCTAGCTAAAACTTCGTTATCTATATCTGTAGCATATATTTGAAAGCGTTGAGTCGGTATGGCCATAGAATCTAGAATCATAGCTATGGTATAGGGTTCTGGACCATCGGAAGATCCTGCACTCCATATACGTATCCTTTCTTTTTCCTTTAGGAGTCCTGGGAATACTTGTTCCTTCAAGTAATCAAAGACCACAGGATCCCTGTAAAATTCAGTGGTATTCACGGTTAAAGCCCGCAAGAGCTTAGCACGCTCTCCGTCATCTTTCTTAATAAATTGAACATACCCCTTATAATCATCAGTATTCGTTCTGGTAAGAAGTATCTCCAGTCTTCTTTTAATCTGATTATCTTTATACGCTGATAGATCCATACCAAACTCGCCCAAAACATATCTCTTTAAATACTCATAATCCATTACCAATCAGGCCCTCCTGCGGACTAGCTCCTTCAATTCTAAATACGTAAAAGCTCCTCTACCTTTTGAGCTATTTCAGAAAGAGGCAAAATAATATCAGCCGCGCCTCGCTCCACAACAGCCTTTGGCATCCCATATATGGTAGAAGTAGCCTCGTCTTGTACTATTGTCTTGCCTCCAGCTTTACGTATAGCATCCATGCCTTCAGCACCATCCCGCCCCATTCCAGTTAGGATCACCCCTATTATATTAGATCCGTAGACCCTCACAGCAGATTTCATCATAACATCTGCTGAAGGTCTCACGTACTCTACTAGAGGACCATCATTAAGATGGATTATGCCTCTCTCTTTTATCTCCAAATGGTATCCTCCATGGGCTATAAAAGCCATTCCTGCCTGAACTACATCTCCTTCCTCTGCTTCCTTAACAGGAAACTTTGATATGAGATTAAGTCTTTCTGCAAAAGACCGAGTAAATCCAGCTGGCATATGTTGCGTGAGGATAATCCCAGCCTTAAGGGGACCAGAAAATCTCCGAAAAAGTTCTTCAACAGCTTTAGGACCACCTGTAGAAGCCCCTATTGCCACAACGCGACTAGCTGGTATTATTCTGCCTTTCTCAGTTTTATATTTCAATTTCCCTTTCATCCCCCACCCTTAATACATAAACTAATCCATTGGAGACATCTAAACGCATCGTTCGGCCTTTATTACCTCCTATATCTTCACCAGTAAGAGGTATACCTTTATTACGAAGTATCGTTCTAACAGAAGATACATTCATACTACCTACATTTATAGGCAAATTACCAAAAGTACCGAACATCTCGCCACCTCCAGCTATTTTAGCCCGAAGTCGCGATGTGTTGGCTCCAAATTTCTCCATGTCATGAATCAAAGATTTTATAGCTATATCAGCATAGGTTCCTGGCTTCTTTTTATTTATATTTCTTCCCTGAGTTGCGCTGGGTAGCAATATATGAGCGAGTCCCCCTATCCGCGTAAAAGAATCATAAAGAGCGATTCCCACGCACGAACCTAATCCAACTGTCTTTAAGACGCCTTCTCCAGCAAGGATTTTATACTCACTCATAAAGACTAAAGTTTCATTTGTACTCTTCATGACTATTAAGAGATCCTATTAATGGCCTCTACGACTCTATCAGCATCAAAGGGTTTTACTATAAAGTCTTTTGCACCCAAGCGCAAGGCCTCAATGACAAGGGCTTTTTGGCCCATGGCACTACATACAATTATTTTAGCATTTGGATCTATCTCCAGTATGCCTTTCATACTTTCAATGCCATCCATTCTAGGCATAGTAATATCCATGGTAACTATATCGGGTTTTAGTTCCTTATACTTTTCTATCGCATCTAGGCCATCTTCTGCTTCTCCTACAACAGAATATCCCTTACCTGTAATTATTGTCTTTAACATCATCCGCATAAAAGCAGTGTCATCTACTATCAACACCCTCTTGGACATGAAGATCCCCCCAATGAACTAACGTGTTTGCATCAAGTATTGGTGCTACATGACCATCTCCTAAGATAGTCGCCCCTGCTATGCCTGGTATATCCCTAAGGAGCCCCCCTAAAGACTTTATAACTATCTCCTGCTGCCCTATGAATTCATCTACAGGTATTGCTACCTTCTTAGAACCTGATTCCAAAATCATTAAAGAGATCTCCTTCAAGGGCACATGCTCACTATCTGTCTCTGAAAAAGCGGTGAAGTTTTTGTCTTCTTCACCAAAGAAACGTGGAAGAGAGAGTATAGGTATGAGTTCATTCCTGACGAGTATTACAGGATTCCCTTGTATCCTTTTAATCGTTTGAGTTGACATTACTATATTCTCTCTAATGGATTCAATTGGTACAACGTAAATATTATCATCTACTTTTACGAGTAATCCCTCTACTATTGCTAAAGTTAGAGGAAGACGCATCTCAAAGGTAGTTCCTTGACCTTCTTTCGTCTTAACCGAAATGGAGCCATTCAATGCTTCAAGGACTGAACGTACTACATCCATACCTACGCCCCTACCTGATATATCTGTCACTTCCTCTGCAGTGCTCAATCCAGCTCTAAAAACGAGTTCAAGGGATTCTTCATCTGTTAATCTGGAAGCTTCCTCTTTCGTAATGACTCCCTTCTTTATGGCCACCTCTTTAAGATGTATAGGGTTCATTCCTCTCCCATTGTCTGAGATACGAATGAAAATATAGCCTCCCTCATGACAAGCAGAGAGGGTTATTAGTCCTGTTTCATCTTTCTTTGCGTTCCTCCTCTCCTGTGGAGATTCTATACCATGGTCTACAGAATTTCTAATGAGATGGACCATGGGATCGCTAATCTGATTAACTATGGAACGATCGAGTTCTGTGGTTTCACCCTCTATTACGAGTTCTATCTTTTTACCCTTCTCGTTACTTAACTTTCTAACCATCCTAGGAAATTGATCGAATACCTGTTTAATTGGGACCATACGCATCTCCATAACGCTATTTTGAAGCGTCTGTATAATGCGTCCCAATTCTTCTAAAGCACCCTCAAGTTCTCTACTAGCTAAAGGCTTCCCCACTTGAATAAGGGTGGTGCGATTTATGACAAGCTCTCCCACTAGATTCATCATCTTATCTAGACGATGGGCCTCAACGCGAACGAACTTCTCTACGTGTCTTCCTCTTTTAACCGTTCCATTACGGCTATTAAGAGACTCCTTTTTATCTTTGTCTCCATTAGTTGTTAAAACGGGTATCTCTTCGTGTATGATAGGTTCAACATTTTCAACATCACCTATAGCTATAAGTCGGGAGATGATCTCGTCTATATCAAATTCGGTTTGGATATAAACAATAAAGGAAGTATCGAAACGCTCTTCCTCAATATCATGGATTGGAGGAACACACTCTTTTATATCTCCCATTCCCTCTAAAACCGAAAGAATCATATATGCTCTAACAGATTTCATAGGTGTATTTGGCTTTAAAGTCACTTTGAGCCCAGTATGAACCTTAATATCCTTTTCTTCTGGCGTGTTAGACGCCATGCTTAGGCGTTGTAAAAGCTCTTCATCGACATACCCTTCTTCGCCCAATTCTGTTAATGTCAAAAGAGCCTCAAGGTGCTCAACGCATTCAAAGAAGAGATCAGCTATCTCTGTGGTCATTGTCAATTCTTCGCTCCTGAGTTTTTCCAAGAGGTCCTCCATTACATGAGTCAACAAAGATATATCGTGGAATCCAATCGTGGAGGACATACCTTTAAGGCTATGAGCTGCTCTGAACATTTCAGCTAATATCTCTTTATCACCATTTTTCTCAAGTTGCAATGCATAATTGCTTAATATCTGTAAATACTCGCGAGCTTCTGAGAAGAAGAGTCCCCTGTATTCCTCTTGTCCTCCCATAATTATTTTATCGTCGCAAAAGGTCAGCGACTTCCCTCCTTTCCAAGATCCTTTGACTCTAACTTTAATCGTTCCTCAGAGGTTAACAGCTTCTCTATATTTAAGATTATGAGGAGACGTTCATCTACCTTTCCAACTCCGGAAATGTATTCTGCCTTAAGTCCTGCTATATTCTTAGGAGGCGGTTCTATCTCTTCCTCATCTATCCTAAGCACTTCAGTAACGGCATCTACTATCAATCCTAGTAGATCATCTCTCATCTCTACAATTACAGTCCTAGTTTCATTAGTAATTTCAGTAGCGTCTAAGCCGAATCTCTTCCGCAGATCTACAACTGGTATAACGTCCCCCCTAAGATTTATAACCCCTTGGATAAAAGAAGGGGCTTGGGGTACACGGGTAGACTTCTTTACCCTGATTATCTCTTTCACCTTCTTTATATCTATAGCAAACTCCTCATTGATGATATTAAATATTACGAACTGCATCATTAAGCGTGCAACGGCATAGGAATCTGTGTTCATCCAAAAAACACGCTGCTACTCCCTCCTTCCTTACATATAATCACCTTTCTATACAGGTTGATTACGAAGTAGTCCTTCTTCTCCAGGTCCAAGTATCTTCAATATCCTAACTCCAAACTGATCATCTACAAGAATGACTTCTCCTTTTGCAATAATCCGATCATTAATTAGTATATCAACAGGTTCATTCTCAAATCTATCTAACTCAACTACGTAGCCAGGGGATAGCTGTAAGATTTCTCCCAAGGGCATCTTGGTCTTTCCTAAAAGCACACTAACTCTTAAAGGAAGATTCTTTATCATAGCCATTCTTAAATCCGAATTTTTATCTTCTTCTCTCTCTTTTACTGGCATATCCTCATCGATATCTCCATGCGTATCTGAGATTTCCATAATAGCTATTGAATTTAATAAAGTCTCGACCACCTGCTCCGCAAATTCTATAGGTATAACCTGAACTAGTTCACTCTCAATGAACCCTTCAATTTCCATGCGAAATGCAATAGCTACAACATTTTCTTCATGTATAAAATCTCTTAAGTCTGAATAACCCTCCCCTAGATCTACATATTTTATTGACGGTGGGGATATAACTATACTGACATTTAAAAGCTGTGAAAGGGCTGTAGATGATGAACCCATCATTTGATTCATACATTCACTGACTGCACTTAATTGTATCTCCGATAATTTCTCATCAGTCTCAGAGACCACGTCTCCCATCATGAGATCAGCTATAATACGTGCGTCTGACTCCTTTATTATAAGGAGGTTCGTGCCCTGTAAGCCACTGACATATTCAATGCTCACAATAACGCACGGATTAGGATACATCTTTTGAAGATCCGTGACCTTTGAAGTCCAAACTGTGGGTGTAGTAATGCTCACCTTTTTATCTAGTAATTTCGAAATACTTGTGGCTGCTGAACCTATAGATATGTTACCGAATTCCGCCAGTACATCTTTGTTACTCTCTGATAGGACTAGAGTTTCTTTCTTCAAAAACATCAACCCCTCCATTAATAAATCGAGCCAATATCTTTACTGCTAATCGATTATTGACAGTTCCTATAGTGCCTGTAAACTTCTTCATATCTTCTACCATCACATCAATAGGAGATATACCTCTTCTATCAAGGGTAATAACATCTCCTGCCTGGAGTTCGAGGAAATCTTTTACGGAAAGGTCTGCTGTGCCTAAGACTGCTTTGACTTGGAGTGGGACCTTCTTCACCCTTCTCATAATAGCATCGTTCTTTTCATCTGCATATTTTGTTGCTTTATGTAAATAACCTACAGTTAATCGAGAAAGGATGGGTTCAAGAGTCCGCTGAGGCAAACATATATTTAAGATCCCTTCTCTACCCGCTAGATGTAAGCCTATGGTGATTAATATGACGCTCTCATTCTGAGAAATTGTCTGTACTTGCTGGGCTGTAGATCCAAAGAATTCAATGTTAGGCTCTATACTAGCAATCTCAGCCCATGCACGTTTTAAATCTTCTTTGAGGAGTCGCTCAATTAGCTTGTATATGATGGAAGACTCTATCTCTGTTAGCATCCGATATTTTTGTATAGGTCGCCCCTTCCCGCCACAAAGGATATCAAAGATTATAAATGCTATCTCTATATCCAGACCTAACACAGCGGTTCCCTCTAAGGGTGGAAGTACAAATGCAGCTATGACAGAAGGCTCCGGCATGGAAAATATAAATTCTTCATATGTTACCTGTTCAATGGAGACTAACTCTGCACCTATATGTCTTCTCAGTTGAAGCCCTAAAGTACTGGTTAGCAACCTAGCAAAGTTGGTATGGATTCTTTCTAGCGTGCGAATCTGTTCTCTAGGGACTTTTTTAGGACGCCTAAAGTCATACGTGTCTGCCTTAGCTTTTTTATATTCTAACTGAAGCCCAGGCTCACCTTTGCCTTTTCCAATAATTCCATTTTTCTCGTCAACTTTATCTGACATTAACTCAAATAGAAGATCGTCTATTTCCCTCTGAGAAAGAATATCGTCCATTTTAAGTCTTCACCACTTCTTTCATGGTAAAATCTCATAATTAACCTATAATAAAAAATTCGAGCCTTCTATACCATAGGCTCGAATTGCTAACAAAAGCTGACGCTTTTAAGCATTTCAACCTCCTATGGCAACCCGGCTACCTTAGTTAAGCATATACATAAAATTACATACTAGCCTTTAGGCCCGTGGCTTTGCGTCACTGCCTTTCGACAGTTTTGCCTTTAACGACGAGGTTGTGTCGTATTCATAATTATTTAATTATATTCTGACTATATTTTATTATCTTCTACAAAAAACTACAATTTCCTTCTTTACATTCCAAAAAAATTTAATTTAATACATATATCAACACTTTAAGTCCAAAGCTTGTAAAATATTTGGAGTTTGATACTCTAAGTTTGGGATTTATCCTCTTCAGGAACTGCCTTTACTATAAGTTTGTTTCCTCTTACCTTGCCCTCTACCCTAGTGAATCCTGAAAAGAATTTTTTAAACGCGTCTGTACCCGCGAGATCTTCCTCGAACTTTAGACCTACTCTTCCATTCTTGAACTCCTGAAGAGTGCCGGTAAAAATGAGGTTCTCGACTTCTAACTGCATAGCGGTGGACTCACCTAACCACTTAGGACTTTCTAGGGGATTTATCTCTGCACCATTCTGAGCAACCCATACCACGTATTTATCTAATAGTTTCGTTCGAAGTGATTGAAGGGCTTCTCTTTCACCGTGTATAAGTATAACTGCGTCAGGCGACATGTAACTTAGTTGTTGGCATAAGTGAATCTGATCTGCATGAGCTGAAAGGTTATACTTTCCTATCTTGCATCTGACTTTAAATTTCTTATCAGCTAATTGAAATTCATCACCTGTCTTTAATTCAAGGAGTGCCCTTCCTGGTGCTTCTTCATCTTGATATCCTGTGAAAAATATAGCTCCATTATCCCTTTCTAATATTGATTGTGCATATAATACGCTGGGACCACCTGTGAGCATACCGGAAGAGCTAATTATTATCTTAGGCGTCATATCAACTAACAGGCCATATCTCTCTTTGTAATTCACCTTCTCTACTTTAGGTATATTCTTACCTCCCTGATTCCAGTATAAAGGCTGTCTAGAGTTTTTCACAAAGTTCTTAAGGGATTGAGGCCAATCATCTTCCATCTCACTATAAAGGTCACAGATTGTTCTGACCATTCCATCTACATATAAATCATATTTGGGAATTTGTCCGCCTCTCATGGAATTTACCAGTATTAATATGAGTTCTTGCGCCCTTCCTAAGGCAAAACTAGGTATGAGAACAGTTCCACCATTTTCCAGAACATCACCTATATCTCTAGCTAAGGCCTGTTCTTCTGCTTTTCTACTTGCGTGTATATTACCTCCATATGTACTCTCTGTAATAACTACATTGGGATTAAAAAAATCAATAGGCTCCATACCATCTACTGTTCGTTGTTTAACAGCGGACATGTCTCCAGTAAAGACGACTTTAGCATCTTCTGTATCTATGAGAACTGCTGCTGCCCCCATGATATGACCTGAAGGATGAAGGTATAATTTAATATCTGGTATAGGTTCAAACCATTCGTTAAAGGGTCTATCTTGTAATTTAAAGGAAGTCTGCTCTACTAGCTCAAGATCGTATAAAGGCGCAGGACCGCCCTCCTCTTCCAAGTCATTCCATATCTTTACTGAATCCTTCCATAGAACCTCAGAGAGTAATTTTGTCGGGTAAGTGCATATTATAGGCGCCTCTGGGAACCTCTTGTATACTAGGGGAATAGCTCCGCTATGATCCATATGTGCATGGGAGATTATAACTAAATCTACATGATCTAATTTATTGAGATAAGGTAGACTTTCCTTGCCCAGACGATTCACCCTGAGCCCTGCATCTAGGAGTATCTTCTTTCCTGCTATCTCTAAAAGGTAACAGGATGCACCAACCTCGCCTGCGCCCCCTAAAGCTATGAATTTCAATATAAACGCTCCTTTCACTAAATGCAAAGTGAATTAGCCTCTTTTAGTAGTATTATATCATATATAGATGAATATTTACACAAAATAAGAGGCATATTATACTTAAGACCTCAGCGATAAAGCCATACACTTAAAAATATAGAGGTCTAACTTAAAAGGTTTTCACGAGGTGAAAAGGACGTATGGCAAAGAAGAAAAAGAAGAATGCAGCAGGTCAAAAGAGACAAGAGAATTTAAAGTGGGAAGTTGCTAAAGACCTGAACCTAGCTGACGATCTTCGACGCGGAGGAGACGATTTAACCGTTAAAGAAGCCGGGAAGATCGGTGGGAACGTCACTAGAAGACTCGTAGAAAAAGGAAAGAAAACATTACGTGAAGAAGAGTAACAAAGGGGGCAACTGCCCCCTCCAAAACTATCTTCTATATGTAACGGCTTACACTATACTACAAATCCAAATAAAGTCTTATCGCTTTTCTAACGTTTTCTCTTAGATAATCACTTTCCAGGCTACCACATTTTTGAATTAACCTTTCTTTTAACATTGCTCGTATTTGATGAGCCATGGCTATTGAATCTCTTTGCAACCCTGTATCAGTTCTTTTAAGAAAGTTTCCGTTGAATATACTTTCCTTCCAGATCTAGCAGACGTCAATGATAGGATAGTTACAATCGGTAGTACTTGATTGATTTCTTCTTCGGAGATGACTAAAACCGGACGTCTCCCTTCCTGTTCAGATCCTTTTGCTGGACTAAGAGCCGCCCAGAGAACTCCTCATTGATATTCTGGCATTATTTCTTCCCTCACGCTATTTCATCATCTGAAGACTCAAAAGTCTTCATGCTTTCTTCTAAATCTTCCATAAACATAGGATCCTCGACTGCTTTCGTCATTTCATTACGGAGCTTTTCTTTTGGGATCTTTTGTGAGTAAATCTCTAGTGCCTCTTTCACTCATGCATTCCCAGAAGGAACATATTTCTCTTCAGCATATTGTCTAAATTTCTCCAACGGGTCTACTGGTAGAGAAAAGGTATAATTCTTTTTTTGGATGCTAATTTATTAATCACTCGTATGTTATATTTATAAATTCTATGGTATAATATAGGTGGGTAGGTGATAAGATGAAGATTCAAAATCCGCATGACAAATTCTTCAAAGAAACATTTTCAAAGGTATCAGTAGCAAGGGATTTTCTAAGTAATTACTTACCACAAAGCATAATGAATGTCGTAGATATAGATACCCTAGACTCACAAAAAGATAGTTTTATAAATAAAGAGCTTACAGAG
>DIRN01000046.1:23873-33802 GCA_002426645.1 Firmicutes bacterium UBA5435
TTTATAAATAAAGAGCTTACAGAGTATTTTTCAGATATGCTTTTCAAGGTAGATATAAATAAAAATGAAGGTTACCTTTATTTTCTGTTTGAGCACAAGAGCTATCCAAGTAAAAGTATTTCTTTTCAACTGTTAAATTATATGGTAGAAATTTGGAAAGCTAAAATAGAGAATGAATCATCAAATGAACTACCTGTTATTATCCCATTAGTAATATATCACGGAAAGAAAAGTTGGAACATTAAAACTACATTAGGTGAAATGATAAACGGATATAAAGGTCTTCCGAAAGATGTACAAAAGTATATCCCAAACTATGAATATTTACTTTATGATATATCGAGATATACTGACGAAGAAATAAAAGGAAAAGCTATAAACAAAATAGCAATGACTATATTTAGGGATGTACAGACGAAAGATATTAAGGGAATAATAGAATCAATCTTAAGAGCAGCAGAATATCTTAGACAAATAGAAGATAAAAGTAGTGGAACAGAATATTTCGAAACACTTATGAGGTATATATTTAGTGCAAGAGCAGACTTAACTAAAAAGAATATTAATGAGATAATTAATAAGATTAAAGATACTTATCCTGAAGGGAGTGAGGCTATAATGACTTTAGCTGAAAAATTTAGAGAAGAAGGAAAAGTAGAAGGCATCATGGAAGGTATAGAAAAGGGTATAGAGAAAGGTATAGAGAAAGGTATAGAAAAAGGAGAAGTAAAGGCTCTTGGGAAGACTGTAATAAAGTTATTAACTAAAAAGTTTGGAACTTTACCAGAAGAACTTAAAATTGAATTATCAAGATTAGACTCAGTAACTTTAGAAATTATAATAGATGGTATTTTTGAATATAAAAACTTGAAGGATATTAAAAAGTATATACGTTAATAAATTCTAGATAATACAACGGTATTTTGGAATGGATGATCGAGTAGGAGGCGGGGGCGCCCCGCCGACCTCTCCCACCACGTAGCGTACGGACCCGTACTACGCGGTTCGTCAAACTCTACAGTATTTAGAATATGTAGGTATCAATTGGATAAGCCCTGCATCCGACCAGTATTGGTTATCCAAGGCTTTGTGTATCTGTTGGTTTAAAGACAACGCCCAATACCCTTTGCGTGAGCCTGCAACTTTTCTTGCCTCCTCATCTTCGACTCCGAGGCCTCTCAGCTTACGCAGTCTGGTTCTGGGGTCTTTCCATTGTTTCCACAGGCACATTCTCAGTCTTCTCCGTAACCAACCCATGATTCGTTCTAGGCGAGTCTTCATATCCGCCGGGTAAAAGTATCCTATCCAGCCTTTTAAATACTGGTTAATTCTTTGGATGCGGTCCTCTATGCTTATTGACCATCTACGAGTTGTTAATTCTCGAAATTTCCGCCTCACCTTTTGCAGCGTTTTAGATGCAAGGCGCAGGGATATAGGCCCTCTAGGTTTCTTGTAGAAGCTGAAGCCCAAATATGTGGTTTTACGTATTCGCCTAACTGAGCTCTTTTCTTGATTCACTTTTAGTTTAAGTGTCCCCTCCACATACTTTTGTAAGGACTCCATGACTCTCCGGCCACTCCGGGAGCTGCTCACATATGCTTGGAAATCATCTGCGTAACGGACGAATGCATGCCCTCTTCTTTCTAGTTCCTTATCAAGGTCATCTAATATTATATTCGATAGTAATGGGCTCAAAGGGTCGCCCTGAGGCGTTCCCACTGTTGTTTCCACTACTATCCCGTGTATCATTACTCCTGCTTCCAAGTATCTTCGCACAAGTCGTAATATCCCTTTGTCCTCGACCTGTCTTGCCACTCGTGCCATTAACATATCATGGTTTACCCTGTCAAAGAACTTTGACAAGTCCATATCCACAACCCAGGTCTTCCCGTCTCGCACGTGCTTTAGCGTTTCTTTCACTGCCTGATGCTGGCTCCTTCCGAGTCGAAGCCCGCCTCCGTCCTTGGGGATTTCCACGCGTTTAACTGCCTGCGGTTCGTAGGTTCCGCTGAGCAGTTGTTGTCGGATTCCCTCCCCGTGTTCGCTGAGGTATTCTCGTAATTCTTCGACTCTCATTCCGTCGATTCCGGGTGCTTTCCGCTTGTTCCGCTCAATTTGTTTTAGTGCCTTTTCCAGGTTCTCTTTTGATACCAATTGCTCCATCAATATCATATCCTGTTCCCCGTGCAACTTCTGGTGAACAGGTGCCGCGTGTACACTAGGTTCCCATTTCCCTCCATGTACCTACTCCATCTACTACTATACTCCTTGGCAACTTAGGATTTCGAATTGTATGGGATTCTTATCCTAGTACATTCGGCTCCTATGGGTACCTTGTATGGGACAAGGCATGTGTTCCTAAGGTGGGAGTTTGCCTCTAGCGTCTTTCAGACCCCGCTTTACAGTCGGACGCCTAGATTGCATAGGCGAGCAGTAAGCGTAGCGCACGACCAGCCCCTTGTCTTTAGCTAACGGTAGGTCTGTTGCCAACCCCCGTTCCGGACTTTCACCGTAGAGATGCTATCCGCGCCGGGCACACCATAAGGATAGGGAGTCACAAATGGACTCCCTATTGGTATAATAAACTTGAGGGTCAATATCTGCCAAAATCCTTTTGCTCAAATAACGACCCCACCTTAATTTTGTCCCCTTTCTTTTACGGTCTACCTTGGTTCTCCTCTATTAGCCATTTAACTCTTTCTTCAAAGCCAAGATTAACTGGTTTATTACGCTCAACCGTTAAATTATGTTTCTGTTCGGGATTCTCAATAGCTTTCGTCACTGTATTTTGATACACTCCTACCTCCCTTGCAATTGCACGCTTACTTTTATTTGGTTAAAATATAGAAATCTGATATAATCATATTGTGCCATCTCCATCACCTTTTTTTCCCTATACAACGTTATTTAAACAATATCATTGTACAGGGTTTCTATGGAAGAAGGTATCCCAAAACTAATGTCGAATACTTGTTATAAAGAATAATTTTCAGCCTGATGTAACATAAATCGTAACTGAGGGCTTTTGGAAAGTTTATTATATAGGAGGTATAGAAGATTGGATCATGTCTTTGAAATAAATTTGGAGCGGTTCTGGAAAGAAAATAAGGAGAGTCTACAGAAACCTTTTTCTACTAATAAGCCTCGGGTGGCAGTGAATCTTCCCTTTGATAACCACTGGTTAATTGGAGAAATGAAGGTTCCTTCTACAGTGAGATACTTCTCCGATCCTGATTATGCAGAGAAGATCAATGCAAAATGTAATGATAGGATGGAGGCGGAGATAGGAATTCGTCCATTTGGTGAACATTTTTCACGTGTTGTACCAAAGAGAATAGAAGAAGTCTTTGGTTGTCGTTTTGAACTGACTGAAGGTGGGACACCCTGGCTAGAATCAGATGTAAAGTCCATAGATGACCTCAAGAAAATCATGAAAGATGTAGAAAAGTTAGATCTAGAAAAATTTGTTCTTCCAGATGAATGGTATGCTGATTGTGAGCGCCTTGAAAGAGAGTTTAATATTAAAATATCATTAGGTAAGAGTAGTAGAGGACCAGCTACAATAGGAACCTCTGTATGTGGGACCATGAACCTTCTTCTATTTCTAATTGATTATCCAGAGGTTATGGACGATTTTTATACGTTATTGGGAGAGAAGATGATAGAGTATTATACTCTTCTTAGAGAAAAAACAGGATATACGAAGCGTGGCTTTGCTTTTAATGATGATAACTGTTCTCTCTTTTCTCCAGAGCTCTATGAAAGATTCTGTTATCCTGTTATGGAACGAGTCTTTCAACATTTTGCTCCTGTAGAAGGAGACTTACGTCATCAGCACTCTGATAGCGATATGGGACATCTCCTCCTCCTTCTAAACTCCTTAGGGATAAATAGTACTAATTTCGGACCCACTGTTCTATCAAAATTTATAAGGGAGAAAATGCCTAGAGCAATGATATCTGGACAGATACCTCCTATGCTTCTGCGTAACGGCACACCAGAAGAAATAATTGAAGCTGTCCGCAGCGATATAGAAGATGTCGGTAGCGATGGTGGTCTTGTTATATCTACAGCTGGTAGTATAGCCGAAGGCACAACGTTATATAATGTAAAAGTTCTTATGTATGCTGTAGAAAAGTATGGAAGATATAAATAATTATAATATACTTCATGCAGGAGTTTATCACCTCTTTGAATATATTTCTATTTGGTGACATAAAAACCATAGGCTTGTTTTCAATTCCCTGTTAAATTATAGGTTATGAATATATAGGGCAGGTATTTATCGATTTTTAGCTAATAAACACTTTGATTAGGCCAACTTTGGTCCCGTTAGATTTAGAAGCTTACAATAAACGATGTAGTAGTAAGCCATCCCAACTCTCTATACTTAGCTGGTTCTATGATTGCGCTAAGATGGCCTATGGAATCTTTCTATCGTCATGCTCTTTTTGTAGCAGAAACAATATTGGTGATAATAAAAGCAGTCTCAGATAGAATTAAGCAAGGGAAATTCTTAAACAGCCATGTACTATTAAGATTTCTGGTCAGCCCGGCTGTATTCGATTAATTCCAAAAAATACAAATGATTTAAACTTTTCGTGCCATCTACCTCTGCTTAAACATATACTAAATTATAGTTATATAATGAAAGAGGGGTAAAAATGGGTAAAACTATATCTTGTCCCGGAGGAATCATTTACACTATCAAAACTGGCGACACGTTTTATTCACTTGCCAGAACCTATAGAATTGACGTTTATGCCATAATGAAAGCCAATCCCAATGTAGACCCTAACAGTTTGCAAATTGGTCAACAGATATGTATCCCCGGAGTAAGTCCTTTACCATGTCCCGGAGGAATCATTTACACTATCAAAACTGGCGACACGTTTTATTCACTTGCCAGAACCTATAGAATTGACGTTTATGCCATAATGAAGGCCAATCCCAATGTGGACCCTAACAGTTTGCAAATTGGTCAACAGATATGTATCCCTAGTGTAAGGTAATATTCAAGAACACCCTTACGTTAAGTCTGTCACCCTTTTAAATAAATTTCCATTTAGGTAACATGAAAAACTATAAACTTCTTTTGAATTCGATTGCACATGAAGGAGTAAGTTAGATGTCTGGAACTAATTTCAAAACTCTGATAAACTCCTGTTTATGTAGTAAAACAATAATTTTTCTAATATGGAGTTGGTTAAAATAATTGAAGTGATAGCAATAACCTTAGAGGATGCCAGGAGAGTAGAGCGGTACGGAGGAGATAGAATAGAGTTAGTAAGTGCCTTAACAGAAGGCGGCCTAACCCCATCCTACTCCCTAATAAGAAATGTCATGAAATCAGTTAATATACCTGTAAATGTCATGGTAAGACCCCATTCCAAATCATTTGTATATACCTATGAAGAGATAGAGATGATGAAGGAAGATATTAAGATCATAAAGGAGTTAGGAGCCTATGGGGTGGTCCTAGGAGCGTTAAATGAACGAATGGAGATATGTGAAGAAGGTCTTCAAGAATTATTAACAGTATGCCAGGATCTACACGTAACCTTCCATAGAGCTGTAGACTGTTTATCAGATCCTATTGAGGGCATAAAAATTTTACGAGAATACCCTGAGATAAAGGCAGTCTTGACCTCTGGAGGTCATGGACACATAACCGATAATATTGAGATAATCAATAGAATGATAGAGGAAGCAAAAGGGATAGATATAATCTTAGGTGGTGGTTTAAACTTAGAGAACATATCACACATGATAAAAGCCACCCGCGCGCAGTGGTATCACTTTGGCACAGGTCTAAGAGAAAACAATTGCGCATTTGGGGAGATAGTACCTAAAAAACTGGAGTCTCTTCGAGACCAATGTGAGAATATGGCTGCTCTAAAATGAATGACATAGAGCAGCCAAGGTCTTCTTTAACGTCCCGATGGTATAAGAGGGATTATGTAGCGAGCAAAAAAATAAAGGATTGCCACGACGATTATTACTATAGCCCCCCATTTTATAGCTGCTACACCTACAGTTGAACCATTACCTGAATCGCCACTATTAGAAGCAAATAGCTTCAAGAACTTTCACCCCCGTACTCTCTGGAATAATACTACAGAGAACCATTATAGTATTATTATACTCAAATATAGAAATATCTATAAGAGTTGCTATAGGGGTTAACTTCCGAGGGACTTTATTCTTTTCTTTGACAGCCTTCACAAAAGTAAATGCGGACCAAAATAATGTATCAAGCTCTAAATCGGATAGAGTCCACATTACCACGTTTAGCATGAATTGCACTATGAAATAATATGTCTTGTAAAACACCATTTCCAATACCAGAGTTCCTTTGCTCAATGCTAAAAGGCTCTCAACAGATAAAGTCTTTAGCCTATGGCGCGAGCTATTGGCATATACATTAAGAATGATTAATCTGCTCTGCAATGATTACGCTCTCCGGGATCTCCAACATTTATTTCACCACTTCCTCAGTCTAAGATAGGATCAAGCATAAAGCCTTTGTACTCCTTGGAGTATTATATCCTGGATCTGTGGAGCGAAAGGTGATGGATATAAGTAATGTATGTACCATCCTTCCACTTCGTATCCACCTTCTTTATAATGTTCTGAGACTCCTACATACCCGATAACTCCATTAGAGTAACCTATAGGAACTATTCGCATATTAGTCACTATGTTCCTTAGGAGAGGAAGATACTCTATTACAGGTTCAGCAGATAGAGCAAGTATAGATAGTTCAGTTCCCAGATCTATTCTCTGTATCTCCATGTCAATGTGTTTAGGCAGGATCCTCTCATCCTTGATAGATGCAGCCCAGCTCTTTTCATATATGTTCCCGTTTTTTAGTTTTTCTTCAATCTCTTCATTATCTGGTATCCTACTAAAAGGAATGGAGACTTTGACGGAAGCTGAGTAAAGGTTTGGCTCTATCTCATCCATAGGCGAATTGCAGGCCTTAATTACTTCTCTCCCTAATCTTTCTCCCAAGGCTATTACTCCTTCGTATTCAGCTTCTTTAAACTTTTTACCTTCTGTAATATCGGTCTTTATATTCCCTCCAAATCCTTGGAGAAAGAGAGCTGTAGTACCTAGGGTTCTTTCAATCAAACGATATGCCGCTCCAACGTAATCAGTGGTGGCAAAACTAGACGCCATGGCGCTAGGATGACAAGCATAGCTAAAGAGAATAACTTTGATGGTTCCATCTTCTACAACACCTTTTATAACTGGTACATCTTTATCCACAGGCCCCTGAGGATTTGGTCCAAATATGATCTTGCCGTTCAGAGGAAGTCTTCTATTTACCCCGATATCACTCTGTCCAATGCCATAAAAGAGATGGACTTCCTCTAAATCAGAGAGGGCTAACTCTACAGATTCTAGTATACACTCCTTTACTTGAGATATATACCCAGGGGTACAGGAACGAAAATCTGGTAGCCACTTGAACCCAGTCCTGATCTCAGGTCCGCTATGTGTATGAGAAGTGGCTAGTAAGATACTTTCTGTCTTTATTCCAAAGGAAGAGCAGATCATTTGACGTATTTCATCTGAGAGTGCTGTGTTGAGACATACCACATCAAGAGAGACGATAAGGAATGTGTTTCCCCTATCTTTAAAAAGAGCTGCTTTCACAAATAAGTCATCTAAGACTCCTTTACACGGTTCCGTCCTACTTGCAAAGCCTCCTAAGTATTCACCTATAGGCGAAGGAAGGGTTCGTTTACCAACACCTATCTTCATTTCTCTAACCTCCTTAATAAGTGAATTGGAATACAGATTCTATAGTGAATCTGGGGAGGAGTACTTAACCCTCCCCAGGTGCCTCCAAAGTTATTTCGTATAATTCAATAAGCCACCTGCCATAATTATATCTATTTGTCTGGATGTCAAATCATGAGATAGCTTTATCTTTATATTCTTTGTAAGGTTATGAAGTATGATATCTTTACCTTCTGCTAAAGACTGACGTAGCACCGATATCTCTAGGATATCATCTTTATCTATCTTATCGTAATCCTCTTCATCTTCAAAAGTAAAAGGTAGGATCCCAAAGTTTATTAAATTAGCCTTATGTATTCGCTCAATAGACTTGGCTACGACTGCTTTGACACCTAAGTACATTGGACAGAGAGCTGCATGTTCCCTAGATGAACCTTGACCATAAGAGAGACCAGCTATTATAATATTATCTATGCCTTTCTTTTTATTTTCTATAGATCTCTCGGCAAATATCGGGTCCACGCCTTCGAATACAAAGGTTGAGTACTTAGGGACATTTGAACGATACTTAAGACGACTCCCTGCAGGCATTATATGATCTGTGGTTATCTTATCCCCTACCTTTATAGTAGCAACACCATTGAGTTTCTCCTTTAACTCCTCGTTGATAGGAGGCTCCCCTATATTTGGTCCTCTAAAGATCTGGACCTTTTCACCTTGTGAGGATGGTTGAACAATCATACTATCATCTATTAAAAATTCGTGTGGCATCTCTATAGATGGATATGAATCCTTTCCAAAGTATTCTGACGGGTCTACTATTTCTCCGGCTAATGCTGCAGCCACTGCAGTTTCAGGCGATGCTAAATAAACTTTTGCTGACTTAGTCCCAGAGCGCCCCAAAAAGTTCCTATTATTAGTCCTTATGCTAACAGCATCTGTTCCAGGTGCCTGACCATTTCCAATACAGAACCCACATGCGGATTCTAAGATCCTGGCCCCTGCTGATATCATAGTAGCTAATGCGTTGTTACGTGATACCATATCTAAGACTTGCTTAGAACCACAAGCTACTCCAAAAGAAATATCAGAAGATACTTTTCTGCCTTCAAGTACCTTCGCTACGAGCATTATATCTCTGTATGAAGCATTGGTGCAACTCCCGATGAGAACCTGTTCCACTTTCATTCCCTTTAGACTCTTAACAGTTACTACATTATCTGGGGAGTGAGGAGCAGCGAACATTGGTCCTAGTTCATCTAAGTTTATCTCTATAATTCTACTATATTCGGCATCTGGATCAGCGATAAGTTCCACCCAGTCCTCTTCTCTCTTCTGGGCTCTGAGAAAGTCTCGTGTTACCTCGTCAGATGGGAATATAGAAGTGGTGATTCCTAACTCTGCACCCATATTCGTTATAGTGGCTCGTTCAGGTACAGAAAGCGTTTTAACTCCTTCCCCACCGTATTCTATAACTGTACCCACATTACCTTTGGTCGTTAATATCTCTAAGAGCTTCAATATTACATCCTTTGCAGAGACCCATGGCTTTAGTTTCCCCTTTAGTTCTGCCTTAACAACGTTAGGACAGGTAAGGTAGAAAGGCCCTCCACTCATGGCTACAGCGACATCAAGGCCTCCGGCACCTATTGCTAACATACCTATACCCCCACCTGTTGGCGTATGGGAATCTGAACCTAGAAGGGTCTTTCCAGGAGCTCCGAACCGTTCTAGATGAACCTGATGACATATACCATTGCCAGCCTTAGAATAAAGGATACCATATTTAGCAGCGACTGTTTGAAGATATCGGTGATCATCTGCATTCTCAAAGCCATCTTGCAAGGTATTATGATCTACGTAACTAACAGAAAGTTCAGTCTTGACTCTATCTATACCCATAGCTTCAAACTGAAGATACGCCATGGTACCAGTGGCATCCTGAGTCAAGGTTTGATCGATCTTTATACCTATCTCACTCCCTGGAATAAGTTGGCCGTTTATAAGGTGACTTTGTAAGATCTTCTCTACAATATTCTTGCTCATATAAGTAAACCTCCGATTGTTCAATACTAGGACATAAGTACATATCTGAAAATTTTCTAGTTTTATTCTATCATATGCAAATATAGATGTCCACTAAAACAAATAGCGAACAGTTCTGAAGAGTAAATTTTAAT
>DIRN01000026.1 GCA_002426645.1 Firmicutes bacterium UBA5435
TTCGCAATTATTTTATGCACCCGAGATAAGAGATAACCATCAAAATAAACGGCGGTTTCTATCCCATATCAACATTTTATCAGCTAGGGGGAAAGATATATGATGATTCTGAAGACGAGGAATACGGACAAGTTATGTATAAATGGGCGTATACAAATCAAAAGAAATCTACTTTTGACATGGATCTAAATGTAAATTATAAAATTAAAGAATCAATATCTCTTTTAGTAGGTTATCGATACCAGAAAGGTTCTTTAAGTTTTGGACCAGTAGACCATGAAATCAGAAGATTTGAATATAATTCTAGTCGGATATACGCTGGAATAGAATACGAGTTTTAATTTATTAGGTTTAAATGATAATAGCCCGTCAGACTGACGGGCTATTAATCCTAGTTAACCTATTCTATCTACACCCATATAAGGTATGAGGACTTCTGGGATTGTCACGCTTCCATCCTCGTTCTGATAATTCTCTAAAAGAGCTGCAAAGCACCTACCAGCTGCAAGCCCTGAACCATTAAGGGTATGAACATGCTGGAGTTTCCCTCCTCCTGTAGGCCTATAACGGATGTTAGCACGACGTGCTTGAAAATCCTCAAAGTTAGAACATGAGGATATCTCTACATATCTTCCATAGCTAGGCATCCATACCTCTAAGTCGTACTTTTTAGCTGCAGCAAAACCTAGATCTCCAGTGCACATCAAAGTCACCCTATAAGGGATCTTCAGACGTTTCAAGACCTCTTCTGCATTAGCGACAAGTTTCTCTAATTCATCGTAGGAGGTCTCAGGTTTTACATACTTTACTAGCTCCACTTTATCGAATTGGTGCTGTCGTATGAGACCACGTGTATCCTTACCATAAGCACCTGCCTCGGATCTGAAACACGCTGTATATGCAACATAGTAAGTTGGCAGCTCATCTTCGTTTAATATCTCGTCCCTACGTAGGTTCGTAACTGGAACCTCAGCTGTTGGTATAAGGTAATAATCAGTCCCAGTACACTTAAACATATCCTCACCAAACTTTGGGAGCTGCCCTGTACCTGTCATACTATCTGAGTTCACTAGATAAGGAGGGTAGATCTCGAAGTATCCATGTTCCTTAGTATGGAGATCAAGCATAAAAGTGATAAGTGCCCTTTCTAGCCTTGCTCCTAAGCCTTTATAAATAGCAAACCTAGCCCCTGAGATCTTTGAAGCCCTCTCAAAGTCTAGGATATCAAGATCTGTCCCTATATCCCAATGAGCTTTGGCCTCAAAGTCAAAGTTACGAGGGGTTTCCCAACGCCTTACTTCCACGTTCTCTGTGTCATCTTTACCAACTGGCACAGACTCATGAGGCATATTAGGTATACTAAGGAGGAGTCCTTTTAATTCTCCTTCATACTTAGAGAGTTCACCATCTAAATCCTTTATCTTCTTAGATACCTCACGCATCTCCTCTATTATAGAGGTGGCATCCTCTCGTTTCTTCTTTAACCTTGCTACTTCCTCAGATACCTCATTCCTCTTTCTCTTGAGTTCCTCAACCTCTTGAATGATCATTCTCCGTTTTTCGTCAATTTCAAGGAACTCACGTAACTCAATGCCTTCCCCCTTTTTCCTCATGCCATCCGCCACGAGCTCTGGGTTTTCGCGAATGAACTTGAGATCTAACATTTCTCGTTGCCTCCTTCAATTATACGCTCTCCCCGGCCTTATTCAGTAACTTCTCCCATCTTCTATTCACATCAGCCTGAAGTTCCTCTATTATTCCTTGGTTTTCCGGATTAAAGAGATGCTTAAATCTTCCCTGCATCTTTAACCAATCTATGAGAGGCCTCTTCTCCTTAGGCTTATAATTTACCTTCCATCTGCCATCTTCTACTTCATAAAGAGGCCAAAAACACGTATCAACTGCCACACGAGTAAGTTCAATTGTATCAGGGGTATTAGTTATCCATCCCCTTGGACATGGAGATAAGGCATTAATAAAGCTAGGTCCGTCTACAGATAAAGCCTTCTCCACCTTCTTTGTGAGATCTCGCCAATTATAAGGTGAGACTTGGGCTACATAGGGAATATCATGAGCCGCCATTATCCCAGTAAGATCCTTACGGTACTGGGGTTTTCCCGCTTTTAGCCCCTTACCTACTGGACTAGTAGTAGTATTTGCACCCCTAGGTGTTGCGCTAGAGCGTTGTATGCCAGTATTCATATACGCTCCATTATCATAACAGACATAGAGCATCCTATGGCCTCTCTCCATTGCACCAGATAAAGACTGGAGCCCTATATCATAAGTTCCACCATCCCCTCCAAAGGTTATAAATTTTATATCTTTAGAGAGTTTTCCTCTTCTCCTTAAGACTTTATATGCACTTTCAACACCGCTTATAGTAGCAGCAGCGTTCTCAAAGGCATTATGGATAAAAGGCACCGCCCATGACGTATAAGGATAGATACTTGTAGCCACCTCAAGGCAGCCAGTGGCGCAGCTTATCACTACATCACGACCTGCCACTGCCAATACTTGTCTTACTATAATAGGGGCGCCACAACCTGCACAGAGCCTGTGCCCACCAGTCAGGAGGTTTGGAGTCCCTCCTGCAAGTTCTTTTAGGCTTGCCATTTGGTATTTACACCTCCAGGAAACTCTAAGATTCTCGAACTCCAAGATACCTCAGGACTTCCCCAGGCTCCCCACTAAAAACTATCTCCTCTAAATCATGGTAAAGGCCAAGTATATCTTTTAGATTTACATCTCTACCACCTAAACCATATATATAGCTTAAGGTAATAGGCGGTCTCTCTAAGCTAAGGATAGCAGATCTCACCTCATTGAATACTGGTCCGCCAAACGATGAGAAAGAATCAGAACGATCCATTATAGCCACTACTTTTAGTCCCTTTAAAGCCTCAATGATCTCATCGTATGGAAAAGGTCTAAAGACCCTGATCTTTAAGAGCCCTACCTTCTTACCTTCTAAACGCAGCTCATCTACACAAGCTTTGGCAGTACCAGCAGTAGAACCTAAAACTACCAGAGCTACCTTGGCATCTTCCAGATAATAAGGTTCTACAAGACCATAGCTCCTACCACTTAACTTCTCATAATCATCTGCTACATTCTTTATAATCCTTCCTGCAATACGCATAGCCTCAGCTTGCTGCCTCTTATGTTCAAAGTAAAAATCATATAGATCTAAAGGCCCATAGGTGACAGGATTCTCTATATCTAAAAGAGGATACTGAGGTTTATATTCACCTATAAAATCTTCTACCTTATCATCCTCTAAAACCATAAGATTCTCCATCGCATGGCTAATAATAAAACCATCCATAGTGACCATAACAGGTAACTTTAAATCTTCATGCTCTGCGATGCGTATCCCCTGAATCATATTATCATAAGCTTCCTGGGCGTTCTCAGAGTAGATCTGAATCCATCCTGAATCCCTTGCACCCATAGAATCGCTATGATCACAGTGTATATTAATAGGGCCGCTTAAGGCCCTATTAACAACTGCCATGACTATTGGAAGCCTAAGGGATGCTGCAATATATATTACTTCCCACATAAAGGCCAACCCATTTGCAGATGTAGCCGTCATAGCCCTTGCACCTGCTGCAGAAGCACCTATACTAGCGCTCATTGCCGAATGTTCGCTCTCTACTGTGACGAACTCTGTATCTACAAGTTCATCTGATACAAAACTAGAGAAGATCTGTACGATCTCTGTCTGAGGGGTTATAGGATATGCTGCAACTACATTAGGGTTTATCTGCCTCATTGCAAGGGCTACAGCCTCATTGCCCTTCATGATAACCTTTTTAGGCATTGGGCTTCTCCCCTTTCTCTTCTTTATCGCTCTTCGCTTCTTTAAACCCCTCCACCGATTGTATTGCTTCCTCCTCACCTATCATTTCCAAAGCCACAACCTTATCGGGACACTCGGCAGCACAGATACCACAGCCTTTGCAGTGATCATAATCTATGCCAGCGACTTTACTATCTTTTATTGTAATAGCAGAATCTGGGCAATAGACCCAACACCTATAACACTGTATACATCTATCCTTATGCCAGATAGGTCTCCTTGTTCTCCAGTCACCTGTCTCATACTGACGGGAATTTCCCGGCCACGGAATAAGACCGCCTGGTGTAACATCCCTCCATGAGTTACCTCTTAACTTCACTCGCCTTCAACCTCCTGGTATGCCCGTTTTATAGCCTCTAGGTTACCCTCTATGATCTGGCCTTTACCCTTGAATTTCTTTTTAAGTTCTTCTTTAGTATGGGCTATGAAAAAATTCAAGTCCAGGAGGCTGGTAACTCGTATAAACGCGCCTAACATTGGAGTATTGGGTATAGCCCTACCAATAGTTTCAAGGGCTATACCAGTAGCATCTACAGTGAAGACCTTTCCTATACTACCTAACAAGTTCCGCATGTCCTGCGGCGACTTGTTGGTATTTATAAGGAGTATCCCGTCTTCTCGAAGACCATCTGTAACACCTATTTTACCCACTAAAGTGGAGTCTAGCACAAGAACAACGTCGGGGTTAGTTACATGGCAATGAAGCTTAATAGGTTCATCGCTTATCCTATTAAATGCCACCACCGGTGCACCCATTCTTTCAGGTCCATATTCAGGGAACCCTTGAATATATTTATCAGCGGCCCCAGCAGCTTCAGCTAGAAGTTCAGCAGCGGTCTTAGCTCCCTGACCACCCCGCCCGTGCCATCGAATCTCTATAACCTTAGGCATATAGATTCCTCTTTCAATAGATGAAAGAGGTCCTCACCTCCTGATGCTCCCTAGTATATAGGAAACCGTTGACAGAGGCTATCTACCCTTTCTGAAGCCTTCTTCTTTACATCCTCATTTTCAATCTCACTTAGGACCATGCGCATTATATCAGCTATCTCTGTCATCTCTGCCTCGCCAAATCCACGAGTAGTAACAGCAGGTGTACCAATACGGATACCACTGGTCACAAATGGGCTGCGGGTATCGAAGGGTATAGTATTCTTATTAACTGTTATACCTATATTATCTAGTACTTCCTCAGCTTCTTTTCCAGTTATGCCCTTATTAGTAAGGTCCACTAAAATAAGGTGATTATCAGTACCACCAGAGACCAATCTAAATCCTCTATCAAGAAGACCTTTCGCTAAAGCCTTAGAATTCTTTACAATGTTCTGCTGATAACTCTTGAATTCTTCGCTCATAGCTTCCCTTAATGCCACAGCCTTAGCAGCTATTATATGCATGAGGGGTCCACCCTGTATTCCGGGAAAGACAGCTCTGTCTATATCTTTAGCATACTCATTTTTACATAAAATTAATCCACTTCTCGGTCCTCGAAGAGTTTTATGTGTAGTAGTAGTAACATATTCTGCATAAGGTATTGGTGTTGGATGAAGGTCTGTAGCTACAAGGCCAGCTATATGAGCCATATCCACCATGAGACGAGCTCCTACTCTATCAGCTATCTCTCTAAACTTAATAAAGTCTATAACCCGCGGATAAGCGCTAGCTCCTGCTAATATCAACTTTGGCTTATACTCTTCTGCTAAACGCAAGACCTCATCATAATCTATTCTTTCAGTCTCTTTATCTACCCCATAGGCTATAAAATTGTAATATTTCCCGGAAATATTTATTGGATGTCCATGGGTAAGGTGCCCTCCATGAGAAAGACTCATCCCAAGAACAGTATCTCCTGGTTGTAAGTGGCTGAAGTATACAGCCATATTTGCCTGGCTCCCTGAATGAGGCTGTACATTTGCATGCTCTGCATGGAAAAGCCTCTTTGCCCTTTCTATAGCCAGACTCTCAATTACATCTACGTGCTCACATCCGCCGTAGTACCTCTTGCCTGGATACCCTTCGGCATATTTATTCGTCAATATAGTACCTGCTGCCTGAAGTACAGCCTCGCTCACAAAGTTTTCTGATGCTATTAACTCTATCTTACTTTTTTGTCTATTAAGTTCAGCCTTTATAGCTTCAGCTACTTCAAGATCAACCCTCTCTATAGCATCGATCATAAGTTCTCCTCCTGCTCCAAAATGAATATCTTTAGAACCTTAAGCTTAAAACTCATCGTCTTTTTGTGCCACCTTAGCCACAGCTACCACTTGATCACCCTCACCCAGATTCATGAGGGTAACTCCCATGGTAGAACGCCCCTGAACGCTAACATCATCGACTTTAATACGAATTAAGGTTCCGTTAGCGCTGAGAAGCATAAGTTCATCAGAAGGGTTGACTACCCGAGCGCCCACTATTAATCCGTTTTTCTCCGTGATGTTAAGTGTCTTTACTCCCTTTCCGCCTCTGGCTTGTGACCTGTACTCTGAGATTAGGGTCCGCTTTCCAAACCCTTTGTCAGTGACCACCAGAAGCTCGCCATCTCGAACGATATCAACAGCCACTACTATATCGTCCTCATCAAGGTTCATGCCCCTTACTCCTATGGCAGTCCTTCCCATGGAACGCACCTCATCTTCAGAGAACCTTATCGCTTGTGCATTCCTACTTACCATTATAACTTCTTCTTTACCGCTAGTCAGCTTAACACCTATTAATTCATCATCACCTACTAAATTTATGGCTATTAAACCATTTTTGCGACAGTGCATAAAGTCAGTTAACGCACATTTCTTGACCGTCCCCGTTTTTGTAGCCATCATTAGGTATTTATCAGACTCAAATTCACGAACAGCAATGACTGCTGTGACTACTTCACCTTTTTCAAAGTATATTAGATTAGATATATGTAGCCCCCTAGCTTGTCTACTTGCTTCTGGCACCTCGTGCCCTTTTAGTACATAAGCCTTTCCTTTATTAGTAAAGAAGATTATATTATCATGAGTTGAGGTGATGAAGAGGTTCTCTATAAAGTCTTCTTCTCTTATAGTAGCAGCAGCGATCCCTTTGCCACCTCTCCTCTGACTTTTATATGTATCAACAGGTAATCTCTTTATATAACCCCTATGGGTTAAAGTTATAGCTATATCCTCTTCAGCTATAAGATCTTCTATCTCTAATTCTTTAGCAGGGGATGTAATCTGAGTTCTCCTCTGGTCATTGTACTTCCTCTTTATCTCCTGCAATTCCTCTTTAATTATCTGATATATCCTGGTTTCATCACCGAGTATAGCCTTGTACTCAGCTATATCTTTAAGTAATTTTTCATATTCTTCGTCTATCTTAATTTGTTCAAGTCCTGTGAGGCGTTGTATAGTCATATCTAGAATAGCTTGTGCCTGCCTCTCACTTAGCGAAAACCTATCCATGAGACGAGTTCTAGCTTCCTTTGGACTCTGAGAAGACCGTACTAATTTTATAACTTCATCAAGGTTTGCCAAGGCTATGCGAAGCCCTTCGAGTATATGAGCTCTATCTTCTGCTTTCTTAAGTTCATACTGAATGCGTCTGGTTACTACTTCCTTTCGGTGTTTTATGTAGTAGCTCATAAGACCTTTAAGGCTTAGAACCCTAGGTTCGCCATCTACTATGACTAGCATTATGGCACCAAAGGTATCTTGAAGCTGAGTATGTGCATATAGCTGATTTAATACAATATGCGGATTTACATCTCGACGCAATTCTATTACTATACGCATCCCTCTACGGTCAGATTCATCGCGTAAGCCAGTGATTCCATCGATCCTTTTATCCTTTACAAGATCAGCTATTTTTTCAAGAAGAGAAGATTTATTGACCATATAGGGCAGTTCTGTCACAACGATACGCATCTTATCGCTCTTCATCGTCTCAATCTGGACCTTTGCCCTAACCTTGATGCGCCCTCTTCCAGTAGCATAAGCGGACTTTATCCCTTCACGGCCAAGTATCAGACCTCCAGTGGGAAAATCGGGGCCCTTTACTACAGTCATTAATTTTTTCACGTCAACATCTGGATCATCTATTAACATAAGGAGACCATCTATAACCTCACCCAAATTATGGGGGGGGATATTTGTGGCCATACCTACTGCGATCCCAGTGGAACCATTTACAAGTAGGTTAGGAAATTTAGCAGGAAGTACCGTTGGCTCCTTTAGGCTCTCATCGAAGTTAGGCATAAAATCCACAGTTTCCTTATCCAGATCACTTAAAAGTTCCATAGCTAGTTTAGAAAGCCGAGCTTCAGTATACCTCATTGCAGCGGGTGGGTCACCATCAACAGAACCAAAGTTACCATGGCCATCTACAAGGAGATATCTGGTGGAAAAGTCTTGAGCCAACCTAACCATGGTATCATATATAGCGCTATCACCATGGGGATGATACTTACCCATTACCTCTCCTACGATCCTGGCTGACTTCTTATAACTGCTATTTGGCGTCATACCTAATTCGTACATGGAATAAAGTATTCGGCGATGAACTGGCTTTAGCCCATCGCGAACATCTGG
This sequence comes from Firmicutes bacterium UBA5435, assembly GCA_002426645.1. Classification (GTDB taxonomy): domain Bacteria; phylum Bacillota; class UBA5435; order UBA5435; family UBA5435; genus UBA5435. The sequence continues at coordinate 8,419 of DIRN01000026.1, forward strand.
TATAGCTCTGCCTACAATAACGCTCATGGCAAAATCCATGTACGACTTTTTCATTTCATTTTCTATATCAACTTGTATTATTTTTCCTTCAGTGTATTCCACAGGATTTACGGCCATCCACCACTCAAATCGTGACTAGGGCCGTTCCCCCTTTCCATAACCTTTTATATATCTAAATTTACTACTTCTTTAGCATGCTGTTGAATAAATTCCCTTCGAGGTTCGACCTTATCACCCATAAGAATGGAGAATATCTCATCAGCAGCCATAGCATCCTCTAAGGTCACTTGAAGTATCGTCCGGGTCCCTGGATTCATAGTTGTCTCCCAAAGCTGTTCAGCATTCATTTCTCCAAGACCTTTATATCTTTGAAGCACAAAGTTCTTTCGACCTATACGTCCGAGGATCTCTTCTAATTCTTTATCATCATACGCGTAATATTCTTCTTTTCCTCTACTTAACTCTACTTTATAGAGAGGAGGCTGAGCAATATATATAAACCCGTTCTCAATTAATTGTGGCATGAAACGGTAGAAAAAAGTGAGAAGAAGAGTCCTGATGTGAGAACCGTCAAAGTCAGCGTCAGTCATTATAATGATCCGATGGTACCTAGCCTTAGTTACATCAAAATCTTCACCAATTCCAGTACCAATAGCGGTTATCATGGCTCGTATCTCTGCGTTACTTAATATCCTATGTAATCTCGCTTTCTCTACATTTAAGATTTTACCTCTTAGCGGCAGTATAGCCTGAAAACTCCTATCTCTGCCTTGCTTTGCAGTACCCCCAGCTGAATCACCCTCAACTATATAAATTTCACACAAAGACGGATCAGTAAGAGTACAATCAGCAAGTTTACCTGGGAGGGAAGCTCCATCAAGCGCATTCTTTCGTCTCGTAAGGTCTCGGGCTTTCCGCGCAGCTTCTCGTGCTCTAGCTGCACTTATGCCCTTATCTAAAATCTTCTTTCCAATCTGAGAATTCATCTCTAAAAATTCCATAAGCCCTTCAGATACGACTGAATCTACTATGCCCTTTATCTCGCTATTACCAAGCTTAGCCTTTGTTTGTCCCTCAAATTGAGGGTTAGGTAAATCCACCTTTAAGACAGCTACAAGGCCTTCTCGCACATCGTCACCACTAAGATTCTCCTGGTTCTCTTTAATAATACCAGATTTTCTACCATAATCATTTAAGGTTCGTGTAAGTGCAGCTCTAAAGCCACTGAGATGAGTACCTCCCTCTCCTGTATTTATATTATTAGCATAAGTGAAGGTGGTATCTATATATCCATCATTATAAGCCATGGCTACCTCTACATTAATATTATCCACGCTTTTTTGGATATATATTATCTCTTTATGTATAGGTGTCTTATTCCTATTTAAGTGTTCTACAAAGGCAACAATTCCTCCGTCATATTGAAACTCAAGGGATTGCCCGTTCCTCTCGTCCTTGAAAATTATCTTGACTCCTTTATTCAAAAAGGCCAATTCTCTAAGGCGATGCCATATGAGCTCACCATTAAATTCAACTGTTTCAAAGATTTTAGGATCAGGTTTAAATATTATTTTTGTCCCGTTTAATTGAGTTTCACCTACCACTTCAACTGGAGTAATAGGTTTCCCCTCTTCATAGACTTGACGAAATACCTTGCCATCCCTGTAAACTTCAGCTATAAGTTCCTCAGAGAGTGCATTTACTACAGCAAGACCTACACCATGTAAGCCCCCTGAGGTCTTGTATGCCCCCCCTTGGGCACCAAATTTTCCACCAGCATGGAGAAGAGTGAGAACTACCTCTAAAGTAGATTTTCCTGTCTTTGGGTGAATCTCAACAGGAATACCTCTTCCGTTGTCAGTTGTCTCCAGAGAACCATCGCTTTTTATAACTACATCTATCTTATCGCAGACACCAGCCATGGCCTCGTCTATACTGTTATGTACTAACTCAAAGACAAGGTGATGAAGACCTCCAGAGCTTGTATTGCCTATATACATTCCAGGTCTCTTTCGAACAGCTTCAAGCCCTTCTAAGACCTGAATCTTATCAGCTCCATAATTTTCAGAATTAAATTTAGTCATCTAAAAACCTCCAAAAGACAATTACACATCAAAAGTAATCAGATTCTGCGAAAAACAGTCTCTTCCTTAAATTATACTATACATTACTCTAAAAATCAACCAGATAAAAAGCTTAGGGTGCATAAAATATTTGAGA
>DIRN01000052.1 GCA_002426645.1 Firmicutes bacterium UBA5435
CTCAAATATTTTATGCACCCTAAACCAACGCCCCCCCTTGACTGTAAGTTCCGTATATGGTATATTAGAACTCACAGAAGATAATACCGACTGAAGTCGGCTGAAAACTCTTTTTCTTTAGAAACAAAGATCACGAAGATCTTTCGACCAGTTGAATACTGGTAATCTCGTGATCTTTTTTATTTCCAAAGATCAGAAAAAGAGAGGAGAAATAATAAATGTTCAACACAAAAAAGTTAACTATGGGAGCTTTCTTTATTGCAATGGGTATATTACTCCCTATGGTATTTCATGCTTTAGGCCTTGGAAAGGTATTTCTACCAATGCATATACCTGTTCTTCTTGCTGGTTTTCTGTGTGGACCTATAATAGGAGCTATTGTAGGGACATTAACGCCTATACTAAGTGCTCTTCTTACAGGTATGCCTCCCCTAATGCCACCTATGGCACAGATGATGATATTTGAATTAGGAGTATACGGTGCTCTTACTGGTCTCTTTTACGAAACATTACAGTGGAAGATAGTTCCGTCTCTACTTCTATCCATGGTAGGCGGCCGTATAATTTATGGACTCTTAGGGTATACGCTTTTACCGCTCATAGGTTTAAATAAAATCTCCATTCTTTATCCATTGACCGCTGGTCTACTTACTAGCCTTCCAGGAGTAATTATACAGCTTATACTCATTCCAGCGATAATATATCTAGGGGAACGAGCAATAAGTCATAGACGAGATAAGGCAGAAAATTCAATATAATAAATTTTCTTCACCCCTCACTTATAGAGAATACCCTTTAGGATCCATGGAGATAATACTACGGCAAAGAATGAAAAAGAGGGGGGTGATGAACTTTGAGTCCTTCCTGCCCTGTATGCGATGGAGAGGGTTTCATAGAGCGCCCCTGCCCTAAGTGTCAATCTATTATGGAGGACTGTGGCACTATAAGCGATTACTATGATCCATATTCTCCTTATGAAGAAAATAAGCTTGGATTTGAGGACGATTACAGCGATGAATGTCACCATTTCTTAAAGTGCACCAGTTGCGAATACCAGGAAGATTATCCAGTAAGAATAATGGAGCAGAGGAAATGGGACGAATTCTACGATTGAAGTATGGTGTATAAGGACCGTGACATAATACCCTATAGGGCATTATGTCACGTGAATATACTATAGACCTTTATGCCATTTCCATGCAGTCTCAATTATTACATGTAAATCGTCGTACTTAGGTCGCCAATTTAGCTCTTTTTTTATCCGCTCTGAACTTGCTACTAATATAGCTGGATCCCCTGCGCGTCTAGGGCCTTCTACTACTGGCATAGGCCTACCAAGAACCTCTTCTGTTGTCTTTATAACCTCTCTAACAGAGAATCCTTTCTGGTTACCCAGGTTATATACTCTGCTATTAGCACCTTGAGAGAGAGCTTCGAGAGCCAATATATGTGCGGTGGCTAGATCTGTAACGTGTATATAATCCCTTACACATGTTCCATCTTCAGTATTATAATCAGTGCCATAGATCTGCAAATGTTCTCTCTTACCAAGAGCTGCATCAAGAATTATAGGTATTAGATGGGTTTCCGGATCGTGTTTCTCCCCTATCCTTCCAGATGGATCAGCACCTGCAGCGTTAAAATACCTAAGAGATATAGACTTGATCCCATAAGCAATATCATACCAATGAAGGGCATTTTCAAATGCTATCTTAGTTTCTCCATAAACATTACTAGGATGCTTTGGATGATCTTCGTCTATAGGAATTCTTATAGGTTCTCCGTACACTGCTGCAGTAGAAGAAAAAACTATATATCTTGTGCCATGAGATACCATAACATTTAAGAGGTTTAATCCATTGCATAGGTTGTTCTTGTAATACTTTCTTGGGTCTTTCATCGATTCTCCCACAAGGCTATCTGCGGCTAAATGTATTACAGCATCGATCTTAAACTCTTCAAAGATCTCATGGAGCAGTCCCTCATCACCTAAATCTCCTCTTATGAACTTACCACCTAAAACACTATTTACATGCCCTTTTTGAAGGTTATCTATTATAAATACATTGTGTTCTGTATCTAATAATTCCTTTACAATATGAGAGCCTATATAACCGGCTCCGCCTGTTACAAGCACATTCACTTTATTAAATCCCCCTCTGAATCTCTTTTATGAATTGGAGCTCCTCATCAGTAAAATCTGGAGCTTTAGAAGCCCCTATATTCTCCTTCATACTTTGGATACTCTTAGAGCCAGGTATAACCGTAGAGATCTCTGGGAAAGTCAAAGGATATTTTAAACATACTTGAGCCATACTTCGTCCGGGTTTCTCTAAAGCCCTAAGCTTCTCTACTATATTAATGAGTTTTAGTTGCTGTTCTCTAGATTCCCAGCTTCTTCTGTCATCAGGTGCGAATTCCGTCTTCTCTGTGATCTTTCCAGCTAAGAATCCACCTGCCATGACTCTTCTAGCTACAAGACCAACACCATGAGCCCTAGCTAGTGGAAGTATCTCTCGCGTATTCCCTTGATTTATAATATTAAAGATGATTTGGATGACATCTAAGGAATAATTACATATGAAATCCTTCGTCATGGTATGGTCTCCTACAGAAACACCTACGCTTCTAGCTTTACCCTTCTCCTTTATCTCCATAATAGCCTCTAAACATTCTCCACGCGCCATATCCTCCCGGCTTGGTCCGTGAAGGAGATATACGTCTACATAATCTGTATTAAGCCTCTGAAGGCTTTCATCAATTTGTCTGAGAAGACGCTTCTTTGAAAAATCCCTCCACCGAACGTTATCTTCCATGCCTTCTCCACCTTTAGTCTCTATTATCCATTTGTGACGTTCTCCTTTGATGGCACACCCTACTACCTCTTCACTGTGGCCATGGCCATATCCCCCTGCTGTATCTATAAAGTTAATACCCATATCACCACTGGACTTTATGAGCCGAATTGACTCTTCGTCATCGACTTGACCCCAACCATGGGATATCCACCCTCGATCTTCAAAGTAGACACGTACTGGTCCACCAATCTGCCATGCTCCAAAACCTATTTCAGAAACCTCTATGCCTGTATCGCCTAATTGTCTATACTTCATACTGCGTTCCCCTTCCTGTATTAACCTTTAATAAATTCAATGATATCCTCTGTTTTTGCCATATTCGGTAAAGCGCGAAAATCCTCTGGGACTCCCAGAAGCTTATATATTTCACTAATCTCTGAAGTTGGGAACGTCTGTGAAATATTATGTACCATTAATTGAGTAGGGGCTGTAAGTGCACAGGCTGTACGAAGATGGCCAACACGACATATCCCAGGAATATAAAGGCGTTCTATGAATTCATCGTCATTAAGGGGGTCAAAACCATCTGTATCAGCCACCACACAATTTAATGAAGGTATGAGTGGTGCAGCGAGAAGCGTCCAAAGTCCTGCTTCTCCTAGCCCTACTAGATTTAGACGTCCAATGTCTTGACCTTCATAAATTAAGGACATGGCTGCTGTGATTATATCTTGAACTCGAAGAGCTATATCGCTTTGATTGAAAGTAGTGAAATGAGGATTATTTACCATACCCGCGTTGCGTCCAGCTTGAGCGTAAGGTGTATGATATTCTCCAGTAAGGAACGGATCTATGGCAAGAACCTTTTGACCTAGCTTTAGTAAACCCTTTAGGAGGGGACCAGGCTTGGTTCCACTTAGGAGCTTTTCCTTACCATCTGCACAGACTAGCAGAGTCTTATCACGGCTTTCTGATGGTGTAAAGAGAAGTGCTGGTATCTTATCACCTACATTCTTTCTACCTATAAGGAGACGCTTGATTGAAAGATCAGAGAGATTATCTGTACCCCTATCTTCAAATTCGAGTCCTTCTTCATTAGGTACCTTAACGAAGAGTGTATCTGAGAATATATCACGGAAGCCGCTTATATCTTCTGCTTTTTTTGGCCATAATTCTGCTAGTTCTTTCTTTGTCTTTGTTATCAGATATTCAGTGAGATTTTTCTTATTTATATCTGAGGGAGGATTTACTCCGTCTGGGAAGATACGAAGCCATTCTTCTGACTCTGCCTGGAAACTCGTCTCTTTTATTTCTTTGGGCTCTTCGTTCCCTAAGAGCCATCTATTAAACCAAGAATATACTGCCTCGCGTGACTTCTTATTGTAATTGTGTTCAGCTTCTACCTGAAAGTAATCTACTCTATCATCAGCATCAAAGAGCTCATATATTCCTTTTATAGCAGGGTACTCTACTTTAGGTGTGTTCTTAGTCCAATCGCCTGTACAAGCCACAAGTAGAAGTGGTCTGGGCGCCATCATTGCTGCTATTTCTAGGTTAGATGTATCGAGTCTAAGAGATGGTGCGTTCTCACAGATACATCCGCCTTGAAAGTGCGCTGAGACCATATTAACAGGAGCAGCTACCTTTACCCTATCATCTACAGCGCTCAATAAGAATGTTTGGGTTCCCCCTCCTGAAGCCCCAGTACACCCTAGCCTTTCATCATCTACATCTGGAAGAGAACTGAGGAAGTCTAAGACTCGTATAGAGTTCCAAAGTTGAAGTCCAAGTGGGTTCAAGTACCATAGATCTTCTCTGGGACCGCTGTAATTATGATCTGCTTGTTTGCTATCAAGATAGCCAACCATATCGTAGGAAAAAGCAACACAACCTAAAAGAGCTAGGTTTATACATCGTGCTGGTACAGAACCTCTTTCACAATTTTCCAATCTCCCATTCGTCCAATGTCCATGTGGACATGCAACGCCTGGAAATGGACCTTTCTTACCTAAAGGTCGATATAGATTACCTGTGACGAAGAAACCAGGGTAACTCTGAAAGTAGACCTTCTCTACTGCATATCCTTCTCTCTCCACCCGTCCTACTACTTTTACATCTAGTGGAGTCTTCTCTGGAAATGGCCAAAGCCCTGCGGTTAGAAGTATATGACTGCGCAGGTAATTAGCTCGTTCTATCCACTCTTCCTTACTATAGTATTTCTTCATTTCATAGACCAATTTACCATGTCTTATATTAAAAAGTCTTTTATCTGTTGGATAATGACCTGATTTGCCATGGGAATCGTAGACCCTTGACAACCTATTTGGATCAACGTATTCATCTGTAGACATTATATTCCCTCCGTATCTTCAAAAGTACTATCACTCTTTTATTCTCCATTTAATTACGAATTCCTCTTATATAATTTCATATCTCTTGGAGAAAATAAATTAGGAAGGAGGTGTTTTTCATGAAGCTATGTGCAGAAGTATCTCTTTACCCCCTTAAGACAAATGATGCCAGTAGTATAATCAATAATTCTATTCAAACTCTTGATGGTAAAGAAATAGAATATAAGGTAGGATCGATTAGTACCCATATTCATGGGAAGCCAGAGACGGTATGGGAAGGTCTTCGGTCCCTCTTTGAAGAGGCAGAGGCTTCAGGTGAGGTGAATATGGTAGTTACCTTAAGTAATGCAGCAGACTAATAGAAGGGGGGCGCGCCCCTTCTACACGCTGTAAAGTATCTGCACAATTTTTCAATACGCCCTCTATGAACTGGCTCTTTCCATTGCAGTAGGCATCCCTATTAAATCTGAATTTAGCGGCAAGTTCACGTTTAAGCCTCTCATATTCTCTCATCGTCTGAGGTTCTCCCCTTAAATAGTTACGGAAAGATAGATGTCTCTTAAGTTCAAGGCTTTCTATGGGGCAAAGATATAGATGGTGCTCCATCCATCGTTCTTCGCTAATGTGATATGGAACATGCTCATCGCTTCTTTTGAAACTATGTCTATCAGGTATGCCGCGTTCGCCTTCATAGATATAGCCTAGCTTTTCTAGTATGTGGCACACTTGGGGAAAGACTTTATACGACTCTATAACTATATCTATATCCAATATTGGCTTTGCAGCTAATCCACTCACTGAGGTACTCCCTACGTGCTCTACAGAGAATATTAGATCCCCTAGTGCCTCCTGGTAAACCTCTTTTAGCTCATGAAATTTAATAGGCCAAGTAGGATCATAATCACATATGATAACAGGGGCTTGCTTCACCATTTCAACTATTTGAGTTATTACTTCATGTGGTCTATAGTTTGTAGTATCTAACTTAAAAGTATCTAACTGCTGGAAGAGGGGTAACCGTCCGATACTGCGTTCTATTTCATGATCTCCTCTACCATCTGCGAGCATTCTCTCGCGCAAGGCATTTGGAGAGCATGTTAAGGTGATAGGGTATAGGTGATACTCCATATCACTAAGACCTCCTATGATCCTATCGAATATCTCTTGAAGGTGCATAACCCATGAGAATATCGCATATTCAAAGGATGAGTTCTTCAGAAAATTCCTTAGTAAATAAATTATGTTCTCTTCTACCATCCTCTTGTTCTCATCAGAGAAGATCCATGGATTCATCAACCAGCACCAATCGCCATCGAGCCATACAGAGCTATATAGTCTTTTGTATAAGGCTTTGCAGGTGGTACTTTTTCCCACTCCCATGGTGCCGTTAATGATTATTAATTTCTTCATAGTTACGTTCCTTTTTCATAGTATTCTACAAGTTCTTTAAAATCGTTAAGTTCAGATATACCCTTATCATTTAGTCTATAAACTCCTCTTTGTACTCTATGGAACCATCCGTAATGATTATTCTGGAGGATCCTATTTGTCTTCTTAGCATCTGTGCCCATAGTTTTTAATTCTTTTATGCTCAAGGCGCCATGTTTCTTTAGAAGCGTTGCAATATGGATGGCCTTTTCTCTGTATTCTGTCACTATCTTCTTCCCTGTACTTCCGCCTTTATTAAAATCGCCATGTCTCCCATGAAATTCTTTGAGAGTGGCTTTTTTCTTTCTAGAGGAACTCTTTTTATTTAAGGGGTATGGTATTAATGCCTCTTCAACTATGGCTGTTTCTCCTCGTAGAGATACTAGTAATAGACCTAGCTGAAGACGTTTTAATAGATAACATGTATCCTTCCATCTCTTCGTGGACATGGCCTTATTTTTCTTAGGAACAGCGATATACACGAGATCAGCTATCCGCTGACGAAGAACCCCCTGGAGAATTACATCTAGGTTAAGGGTCCTTTTCATCTCTACCACTAAGAGAACTTCTCCTTTAACTGCTACTATATCACAATCTTTGACTTCGCCTCTTACTTCATAACCAAAGCCTTGAAGATAGTCCCGCACAGGTCCATATAGGTCTTCCTCTATTAACTTTTTCTTTGGCTCTTCTTTCATATGAACCCTACTCATCTTTAGATAGTCTCTCTACCGTATTAGCAAAGTCTTCTAACATAGGCGTAAAATCACTATGTTCATAGAGGCTTATAGCAGCTACATGCTTTATATGGAGCAAATCGTCCATAGCATTCCATATAGCTTTATACTCATTCTTTCGATCTCCCCGTACTAAGAGATATCCTATCTTCCTTATGTTATCACCGTATTTTATGATAAAAGTCCTAGCAGGGCTGGAGATCTTTCCCGCCCATACTGGGGAGCAGAGTAATACTAGGTCATAACCATTAATATCCTTGTTTATTTCAGCTATTTCAGGTGCTTTACCTATTCGGGCTTGTAAGATCGCTTTAATAAAACCGAAGATACCATTGAATTTCTCCAAAGATCCTATCTGAATTATATCTGCTTTAAGGAACGTACTTAATCTCTCTGCAGCTCTTTTAGTATTTCCAGTACGTGAATAGTAGACTATTAAAGTTCTCATTATTATCACTCTCGCTTCAGTCACAGTATACCATAGGAATTGTTATAAGCATTAGTCTTCTATCTTAATGGCTTATAACAACATCGATTCTCCGGTCAATTTTATATTTAAAGCACACCTTAACTTCACTATCTGCTGGAAGATCTACTACAAACTCTATAAGGTTTAAGCTTTTCTTGCTGTAATCATGGGATGAAAAGACCATCTCCCATACGCCCCATATATAGTGTTCAAAGTGTACCTCTGCTGCTTCTTCTTTATGGTTTTTTATAACGCACTCGTACTTATAATACTCAAATCCTCCTGATTTCCTTCGGTCAACGTTATTAATAGTAAATGTGATGTCAAAAGCATTACCGATGGTGAGCTTTATATCTTCGTTCTTTGGTGTATGGTCAATTTCATCTTCACCTATAAATTCAAGTGAATCATCGGCTTCGTCCGCTTTATAGAGCTTTATTTTACCCTTTGGCATTGGGATACCTAAACCACTCTCTTTTTTATTTGAGAACTCAATGACTACATTAACCTTATTTTCGTATCTGTCGAGGAAGTAATACCTTTTATAGGGTACGTTTAATCCATTTAAAATATTGATCTGCTTAGTCTGGTTATCCTTTAATGTGGTGGGATTCATTAAAGTATACATATGATAATCAAAGAAGCTTTTTTCTTCTGCCTGTCTTGGAGATTCCGTCGAATATACGACTCTCTCTTCTTCTAACATATAATCTTCTTCGTCACTGACCCTATTAACGTTACCGGCAATAAGCTTTAGTTTCGCATTATCAAAGGTTGCCCCTGACTGGTTTTCTATCTCTGCCCATCCAGCTATGTTTAGAGTCTCTTCTAAAACCTCAACAACGTAATTTGCGTTCCAATTAAATCCTTTGCTCAGGTAGGAGACTTTTATACTATCAGTAACTGTAGGTGCTACCTTCCATACGAGAGCAGGCTTGACGATAAGGCCTAATGGCAGCGATGGGAGGATAAGCTCATCTTTGGAATCGATGTATATCTCTTTTGTAGTCTTATTCTCTAACACGCACTTACCATCACCTTCTATAGATAAAAGACGACAGCTTTTCTTCTCTCCAGTCTTTCTGTCCTTTAGATAGACGTCTTTATCAATGTATCTTTGTAGCAACCTCTTCCTGTCAACTAGATCATAGTCATAATTGAATTCAAGGATATTGAGGCCTTCAACTAGGAGTGAATCTGTCTCTATTCGCTGTGCTACATCAGAGAAGATAACTTCACTCTCGTCACCTGTAAGGCTTAATGTACGCGTTTCTTTAACAGCACCAAAGCCTCCGTTGTAAATAGTTAATGATACGGTCTTCGTATCTGCCGCGGTAGAAAGTTTTTTTATAGCTTTCATAGAGATGCACTGCTCCTTTCATATGCTTTCTCTAATAGTTTTCGGTTCTTCTTTCCATCCAGCTTACGCAAATCAAAGTAACCACCCGGTGTTCTAATTCTTCTTCGAAATCACACATTTGTATTATTGCCACATAAGCTTCGTTGAACTTTTGTATGTAGTCGCCGATTAACGACTGATTAGAGAATTTTATTATAAATCAACACTTGTCCTCTTTGAGAGAATATACCTAGTTGCTCGGCCTTTGCTGACCCTTTCTATGATTCCACGTTCAAGCAATTCATTAATAATTTGTTTCACTTTTGTCTCCTTATATCCTATTAGCTTCTGCATCTCTCTTCTAGCTAATGAACCTTAGACTCTAGCTCATCAAACTCAAGGTCTGAACCCCTCATCACTAATGACTTTAGTTCTATTGCATCCAACAAAAGAAGTATCATATCTTTTATAAGCCTGATGTTTATAATAATAGGACCTGTAAAACGACAATTTATATCTTTAAAGAAGAACTCTTTAAGGACCATATCCTATCTAAGATGAGGATTATTTGCTTTAACCCTATTGGAATTGAGTCTATCTCCATGTACTCATCGAAGGAGTGTACGTTTCCACCGCTAACCGCACCTATTGCTATGGCAGGTACACCCATACTAAGTGCTATATTTGCATCAGTACTCACTGCTCTTATTCTAGTTTGGAGCCCTAACTCAGAATGAACATCGCGGACGATTTCAATTGCACGATGTTTCTCAGGTAATCTGCCTCCTGGTCGTTTCCCCACCACATCCCAGGTGACCTCCGTTTCTCTTAATTCTGCATACTTTCTTAATATTATTTCAACTTGCTGGCAGAGGCGTTCTAGTGATCCTTGATCAACTGAACGCATATCTAATAAGAAGTGAGCGTTGGGTGCAATGGAATTGATTGAAACACCGCCTTCTATAACACCAACATTAAGAGTAGTTTTAGGTTCAGTTGATAGTGGAATATCTATAAGCTCTCCAATGCATCCTACAGCTATATTAATAGCACTGGGTTTACCTGCATCCCCCCATGAATGTCCACCTTCTGTTTGGAATTTCACTTTCAAACGTGTACTGGCAACTCCAACAGTAACGAGGTTACCCAGGGTACTATCTATAGCAATAACCATATCTGGTAAAGGAGTACGATTCATAAGTTCACGCATGCCACGACAGTTCCCCAGTCCCTCTTCACCTACTGACATAGCTAAGGTGAGATCTCCAGGGATTTGTACATCCTTTAATAATCGAGCAATGCTAATAAGGGCACCAACTCCAGATGCATTATCCTTTACGCTAGAACCTTTTAGTATGCAGTCGTGCTGGCTAGGTTGGATATGTTCATTTCGACCAAAGACAGTATCCATATGAGCTACTAGCATTATATGGGGCCCATCGCTATTACTAGGTATTTTAGCGATTACATTTCCCAATTTATCAACTTCAACGTTATTAAGGGCTACTTCTTGAAGACGCTTGTATATATATTGACTTCTCTCCTCCTCTTCAAAGACTGGTGCTGGTATTCTAGCTACGTTTATAATCTCGTCTAACCATTCCTGCAAACCTTTGTCAATTAATTCTATTACTCTTTGCGCCCAAGCCATTTCTGTGCCTCCCACTATTAGTTTTATTAGAGCCCATTGCATAAAAGCTGAATTATCTTTAGAGTACACCACTTATCTTAATATGTCAAGAAAGGGTTCCCTATAAATTACCAGAATGGGTAGAAAAGATATTTAATAAACACTATTGGCAGAAGAGGGGCTAAATAAGCGATACTATCATAAGCGTTAAATAACACACACCTATGAATCTTAGGAAAGATCAGGTATTATTAGGCGATCGTGAAAGTAATTCATCTAGAAAAAAATGTACCATCTCCCACAGAAATCCTGTACAATGATATTGCTGCAATAACATTGTATAAGGGGAAAAAAGGTGATAGAGATGGTACAGTATGATTATATCAGATTTCTGTATTTTAACCAAAATAAAAGCAAGCTTGCATTTGACGCTTACAAGGATTTTATATTGGTTGGGGTGAGGGTATGATACTAATACGCAAAAATTAGGGGTTTTGCAAAATAGTATCCCTTTTAACGAAAGGATACTAATGTTATTCTTCTGATTTTGTAATATCAAGATCTATGGAGTAATTTATGTGCTATAGCGTCCATCTTTTAATATCTTGTCCTCTATTACAACTATAGAAAGTTAGCTTTAGAGTGTAAAAAACAAAAATAGGTTGCTAGTGAATGAGCTTACCTTAAAGAGGTAAGCTCATTATCATTAAACTCTATCCAGTCCCTTCCTGCCTTATAGGGAGAAGCTCTGAAAAGTATTTCTCTACAATTTGTTCCATCTCAGAGTCTGAGATTGCAGTGACTCTACCGTTTTCATACTCATTATCGATCCATTCTTTTATTTTAGCAATTCTTTCATCTCTTTTATTGATAAGTATATCATCGTTAGTCATAAAATAGTTATTTAGCCACATAGCAATTCCTGCTGCTCCTGAATGTGCGTCTAGTATTACAACTGGACGCCGCCCAAGGATCTCTGTAGTGTCAAATATATTGTAGATCTCCTCATCCTTGAGAAGCCCATCTGCATGGATCCCTGCCCTTGTAGCATTAAATGCTTTTCCTACAAAAGGTGTCCTCGGTGGAATCTTATAATTCAGTTCATTCTCAAAACACTCCCCTATTTCCGTTATTTTCTTTATGTTCATTCCGCCATCACCTCCGCGAAGCTGTATATATTCCATTACCATAGACTCTAAAGGCGTATTCCCTGTTCTTTCTCTAATACCTAACAAAGCCGTATTTACAGATGAGGCTCCATAAAGCCACGCTGTAGTAGAGTTTACCACAGCCCGGTAAAAATCAGCTCGTGGAATAATTCCTGCATCAAGGGAAGCCTCAATAATCTTTGTATATTCTTTAATCGCATCTTTTCTAGTCATTTTAAGCTTTTTAAATACGTGATAATTAGAACAGGAAACGAGAATACCAGTTTCTTTTATTCCAAGATCCTTTACTAACTGAAAATCCTCTTTTTTTGCTCTGATCCATGCTGTAACTTGAGGAAAATCATAGCCCTTCTCCATACATTTAATAATTGCTTCCCTATCTCATCTTAAATAGACAAAGAATTCGCTTTGACGAATTATTCCACTTCCATTGTCTAGTTTATGTAATAAATCAAAGAGTCAACATATATGATTAACAGTATACGGAGAGCATAACTGCTGCCCATCCCTAAAAGTAGTATCAGTTATATATAGATTTTCAGGGATCTTCATAGAAACTATCCTATGGTTGAAGCAAGTATAGGTACTTCATTATAGAGGTAAACATTTCGAAAAAAGTTCCCTTCTTTTACATCTCTAAATTGAAATCCAATCTCCATCATTCTTCTTAACTTATTGTACTTTACGTTCATTCAATATCCTCCTGTCCCAATAACTATACTTTGTTTTCAATTTCAAAGTATTTCCCTTCCCAGTTACGGAAAGCAGCCTTTTCGCTCCCTAAATAGAGAAGGTAATTGGGGAGAATTGGCGTTTTGCCAAGACCCTTAGGACCATTGACAATATAAGTAGGTATAGCCATTCCAGAAGTCCTTCCTCTTAAAGATTCCATTATCGCAACACCCTCTTCGAAATTTACCCAGAAATGGGATGTGCCTTTTACAGTTTTAGGATGGAATATATAGTAAGGTTTTACCCTTATCTTTAACAGACTCTGATTTAGTTTCCGTACTACATATTTATTATTATTAACACCATTTAAGAGCACCATCTGGTTACCAAGGGGAATACCAGCATCAGCAAGGATCTCGCATGCCTCTTTTGATTCATTCGTTATTTCCATAGGGCTATTAAAATGAGTATTAACATAAAGAGGATGGTACTTCTTAAGTATTCTTGTTAATTCAGTATCACCAGTAATTCGCTGTGGTAGTGTCACTGGAGTCCTTGTGCCTAATCGAATGATCTCCACATGCTTTATGCTCCTTAACTCTGATAGCAACCATTCAATTGTCTCATTATCTAACAAAAAGGCATCTCCGCCAGTTATCAAGACATCCCTTATCTCTTTATTTGCTCTTACATATTCCACTGCGTTCTCTAGTTTATCTTTTGGAACATGGGTATCACGTTCCCCAATCAATCTTCTCCTTTGGCAGAACCTGCAGTACATACCACATAAGTTTGTGACTTTTATAATAAGTCGATCCGGATATCTCCTTGTTATTAATTCCTCTGGCGTCCAGCTCGCCTCATCCATAGGGTCTAACTCGCCTTTATCATCGAGTTCGCTAATAGATGGTATGGATTGACGCTTTATAGGACACATATTATTTTCAGGGTCAATGAGAGACATATAATACGGAGATATAGCATACCGATATCTTTTGCCCACAGCCTTAATTTCATCTCTCTCACTACCTGAAAATCTCAGAAACTCAGCAATATCCTCTACTTTAGTGAACCTATTCTGAAGCTGCCATTTGTAGTTCTTCCAATCTTTCTCCGAGCCATTAAGCTCTCTAAGGATCTTCTTCTTCTGATATTCAATTCTTTCGCTATCTTCAATACCAGTTTTAATCTCACCTTTTATATGTGTATAATCTTCAATACTCTCCTTTAAATTAATAAACCGTTGCTCATTCCCTTCTTGCCGTATCTGTAAAGCCATATTCATAATTTAACCTCCCTGGAATTAATCTGGGGTCAAAATAAAAAAAGCGATGATCACCTAACCCGTAAGTGAAATCGCTTTGCAGGCATAAATACCCCTCCTTCCCTTCAAAGCTTCCGAGGTTAGCTGACGGATTCGGGCCGAAAGGACTTAGCCCTACCAGAAAAACTCTGGATTCACCCCACGAACTTGGTTCCCCCGTATCCTGCAATAAGAGTATAAGCAGGAATTCAGCAGTTCCAGTATTCAATTTTTAACTAATTTACAGCTTACCATATATTATAATTCTAAATCCAAGAAAAATCAAATGACACATATCCCTATTTATAGGTAATATGTACGGATAACTTAACCATCCATAAAATTACTTGTTATCTTAGCCTTATACTATCCAACAGCCTTAAAGTCTCTACCCACCATATACGAGCCCCATACCTAAAACGGGCCTCTTTTCATCGTGCTACTGGGTTTTATAAGGAATTAGTATTGTATATTTCTTTTTTAGACCATAAAATTGATTATAATTGAGCTTTCCTTCCTTTTGTAATCGTCCAACTACAATACAAGGATCTATATCTACTTTTTCTGCAAACTCAATTATATTTTTCTTAGTTAACTCAGTTTCTTTAATGAAAGATTCATATGCTGCTTTTGGTATGAGTAAATCTTTAGCAAAATTATCAGCTTCTTTTTCCAATTCACTATTATCAATTGAAAGATCTCCATCGTCACTTATTATTACTTTCTTAATTTTTTGTTGCAAAACATGCTTTATCTCATGGAATAATGAAAACCAAAATATATCTGCTGATTTTTTTCCTATCATTCATGGCTAATATAACCTTACTTGGGTTCACCCATTTAACAGCACCGCTTATACCTGAGTTTCTCAAATGTGGTAACAATACAAAAGAAACTCCGCACTCTATAAATGTCTCCATTAGTCTAGGATAAAATACTTCCGGGCTTTGTCAGTGTGTCATACTTCGTATTTTATCTAAAGAATTAATTAGTAAACTCTTATTAAAATCCTTAACATCTATGTCCATACCAATATTTATAGCTGTTTGTAGCCATGCATTAGAATTAATTACATTTTTGTCCTCAGGCTCATCTATATTGCTTCTAAAATTTGCTAAAATGTCTTTTCTCGTGAATATTTCCAAAGAAGATATTTTTAAAAATTTACATAGGTTTTTTATCTTTTCATCCTTGTTTCTTGTTTTTTCAACTACACCTAGTTTCACAAAAAAACTGTAGTCAATTTTATCTACAATCTCTTTTTCCTTATCTAATTGTTTAGTTTTTTCTATCTCAATAACTTTACTCTCATAAGTCTTTTGTAAATTTACCCATACATCAGCACTGGTCCCAAACATAACAGAAAGTTTCCTTGCTACTTCGTTAGATAATGGTATTTTCCCATTGATTAATTTACTTAATGTCTTAGAGGTCGTACCTAAACGTTTTGCAAATTCATCTTGAGTGATTTGCATATCATCAAGAATATCCTTAATATAGCTTCCGGGATGGAAAGCGATAAGATTTTTATACCCTATTTCACTCATAATGATTGCTCACCTCCAAAATCAACACGGTTTTTGTACATCTATATATTTCTTTAATATCTTTGCTATCCCAATCAGTCTTATTATCATTCCCCTTTCAATCCATGAAATTTAAAAGGAGGATAATTTACAATATCTATAATAGCATCTGCGTTAGTTATATAATTTATAGCTTTAAACAACTTTTCCGCAACTTCTATGTTTAAATATTTTTTGGCTTTCCTATAATCCTCGCATAACGTCTTTAATTTAGCATTCCGATATATTATCTCCATTTCATATCATTTTTTATTACCTTTTCGGTAATTAATTTGGCTTAATCGTATCATGTTTTAATTATTATATCAAGGGTATTTTTAGTTTTCCTCCTTTATATTCTGTGGTTTTAAAAGCAAAATGGGAACATAGATATCTCGAAGAAGTGCTTTGCATACGTTCCCAGAAGATATATATTGTAAGGGAATAACAGTAAAAACTTAAAGGGCCTAGTTTAACAAATATTTTAAGGATCGTGAGTAGAGTGAAGGAGTGCCACTTTTAAAAGGTGTCTAGGAAAACCCAGTACCTTGATGAGAGTTATAGAAAGATAATTGAGCTCTTAGGGGTATCAAAAAGTTGCTTTGTGTGAGATGCTATCGCTATGAATCAAGTATTATAGAACTTTATTTAATTATACAGAGCTATTATACATCTTTAAGTATTATTGATTTTTCTGCTCCCATAAGTTTATATATATCCATAGTG
>DIRN01000043.1 GCA_002426645.1 Firmicutes bacterium UBA5435
GCAGATCTGCTTTGAGCGAGGCTGCTTTTTTTCTTTATCCCAGTATCGTTCCAGAACCTCGTAAACATAAGTGGTCCTGTTTTTATTCCTGAGATAGTTTAGCTTTTTGCCTTCGAGTCTTGGATCCATACGTTTCTCCTCCCTAGTGTCTTTAACAGCATAGCTTTTGTTGCACCACATCCATAGCTATAAAATAAACGGGAATTTAGGTGCTTAGGATCGAAAAATCCATTCGCCTTTGGACTAAACGACTTGGCTCTAATGGGTATTTTAGATTTATTGAAGGACAAATAGAAAGCTAGTGGAACGGGACGAAGAAATGACCTTCGCGGTTCCTAATCAGTCAATCCGTAGGCTGTCTCTACGGCCTTCTTAGATATTATAGAGTAGGCTTCTTTTAATCGGGCCAGGAGCTCTTCGTCTTCAGGCGCGAAGGGTGGCGGACCTAACCTCTTTAAAATAGCTCCCGTTACCTCTGGTTTTGAGATATCTAAGGTAAAGGACTCTAACCCTTTCTGGGCCTTCCAAAAAGAATCTATAGATGTGCTTAAGGGTATATCAGTTTGCTCTTCTACCTTTGGAAGATCTACTTGCGAGGTCTCCTCATCCTCTTTAGCAATGCTTCTGCGTTCGCGAAGGGCTTGTATTATATCATCACGTTCCATACCACGAAGGCGGAATATAAGGAAAGGATCCTCATCGAATTCTTGGGCAAGAATATAATGTACAGCAGCTATATGTTTACATGGATTCGCCCAATCAGGGCAAGAGCAATCCGTCTCTATATCCCTAGAGGATTCAGGAAAGAGGGAAACCTTACACGCTAAAAAGGCCTCTTCAATATCTAATGGCATCTCACCTACCAGAAGGCGTGCAGCAAATATAGCTTGTGAAGCCATTATATCTATGACCTTATTCCATTCTTGCTTAGAGAGAGGTTGGATCCTTATAGTAATATCATAAGGACGAACCCTAGTGCCTTTAACTTTAGCCTTCACTACACCTAGTTTTATATCTATACTTTGAACACGGTCATTTCTAGCATAGGTTCTGCCCCTTTGGAGACGACTAGCCCAGCCAAAGGACTCTAGAAGATTGATCCATTTATCAGCCCACCATGTATTTGAAAACTCTTTTTTTCTTCCCATTTTAAATGCCTTTCCTTTCATAAGTTACTCTACAACTTGACTTCTAAGGGCGAAGAGCTCTTTAAGTTCATTAGTAGACAATTCAGTAAGCCATCCCTCTCCAGCACCAATAACCTCTTTTGATAATGATTTCTTTGCTTCAATGAGGTCATCTATTCTCTCTTCAAGGGTTCCACTGCAGATAAATTTATGGACCTGTACATTTCGTTTTTGGCCGATCCGGAATGCCCTATCTGTAGCCTGATCTTCTACTGCAGGGTTCCACCATCTATCAAAGTGAAAGACATGGTTAGCCCGGGTAAGATTAAGGCCTGTGCCTCCCGCCTTAAGAGATAGAATAAAGATACGAGGTCCGTCCGGCTCATTTTGAAATCTAGTGACCATATGTTCTCTTATCTTACGTCGCACACCTCCATGTAGGAATAGCACTTCAGTACCAAACTTCTCCTGCAGGTAATAGCGAAGTAATTGTCCCATCTGAGCGAACTGGGTAAAGATAAGGACCCTGTCATTCACTGCAAGAGTCTCTTCTAACATTTCAGAGAGACGTTGGAGTTTACCGGAACGACCAGGAAGCGCGCTACCATCCTTAAGAAATTGTGCAGGATGATTGCATATCTCTTTTAGTTTAGTCAGTGCTGATAAGATAAGTCCCCTACGTTCTATTCCCTCAGAGTCATCTATAGTAGCTATCATATCATCAACTACAGCTTGATAGAGAGTAGCCTGCTCCTTTGTGAGATCGCAATATACCTTTATCTCCTGTTTTTCAGGGAGATCATCTATAACCTTAGGGTCAGTCTTTAAACGGCGTAATATAAAAGGACTTATCAATCTAGCTAAAGTCTTAGTAGCCTTCTTATCTTGATACCTCTCAATAGGTATAGCAAACTTTTTTCTAAACCCCTCTAGTGAACCTAAATACCCAGGGTTTAAGAACTCCATTATAGACCAAAGCTCTGACAGACGATTCTCAATAGGTGTCCCAGTAAGAGCCACCTTATAACCTCCAGGGAGTTGACGCGTGGCTATACTCTGCTTTGCATGGGGATTCTTTATATTTTGTGCTTCGTCTAAGACGATTCCCGTCCAATTTACCTTTTTCAAATCTTCTATATCCCGATGAACAAGGGAATAGGTGCTGATGACTAGATCATAATCAGGAACAGCCTTTAGGAAATCAGTCTTAAATAGGCGTTCTGTACCATGGTGAACCATAACTTTGAGAGATGGTCCGAACTTTTCTACTTCACGATGCCAATTCCCTACTACAGAGGTTGGGCATATAAGCAAAGTTGGATTTGAGGCCAGTCCCTTCTCACGTTCAGATAAAAGCAGGGAGATAAGTTGAATCGTCTTTCCCAGGCCCATATCATCAGCTAAACAAGGACCAATTGCTCTCCTACACATAAAAACCAGCCATGAGTAACCTCTGATCTGATAAGGACGGAGCTTTCCACGGAAACCTTTAGGTTGAGGAAGCATCTCTATCTTTTCAGCATCCCAGAACTTCTCCATAAGATCTTTTACTTCTCCTTCAGCCTCCAGACCAACCACAGGCAATTCCTCTGAAACTCCTAGTGTATTCTGAAGACCTAATCCTATGCGAACTGCATTCACTAGACTAGTCTCTCCTGAACTTCCTTTGCGTTTAAGGAAGGCAGCCGCCGCCGCCATCTGTTCAGGTTTTAGTTCCACCCATTGACCTCTAATTCGGACAAGTGGTATCTTAAGGGAAGCAAGACGCATGAACTCTTCCTTTGATAATGTCTCATCACCAAGAGATAATCTCCAATCATAGGATACCAGGGAGTCGAAGGAGAAGAGACTCTCATCTGTGACACGCGATTCTTTCTTGCGTTTTACCTGTAAACGAAGGCCCAATCCCCTGCTCTTTTGGTCCATCTTCCACCACTGAGGAGTAAGGATTCCGTAACCGCTCTCTTCAAGTACTGGAGCAGCTTCTTTGAGAAACTCATATGCTTTATCTATTGGAAGAGTACAATTAGTAGGGCGCGCTGTCTTAAGGCTCTCTTCTATAGGTGAAAAGATGCGAGTTGCCTTACCTAAGTCAGCTAAAAGCCTCTCCTGAGGGTTCTCAAATCTCCTATTTAGGAATTGCAGGACTGCACCTGACTCTTCCCATATCTTATCTGCTGGAATGAGTAGGGAAGGGTCATCTGTTGCCTGAAGGAGATAGCGCAAGGTCCATATGCCTTCTTCAGTAGGCTCTTTCTTGACCTTTTTAATTACCTCCGTCTCTAAAGAAGGCTTTGGTTCCTCTAAGAGGAAGCATGTACGAAACGCAGCCCTTATATCTGCTGCGCGTAATTGGGCTATCCATGCCTGTACCCCAGAATACAAGGTCTTTAGCTTAGACCACAGAAGGTCTATACTGGGATCTTCCATCATAAGATGTTCTAACCACTCTTCTATAACATCAGGATCAACAGGTTGTCCCTTTCTGGTTAAAGGAGAACGCTTCGCTTTTTTCCGCGATGTAGATAATAAGTGGCTCTTTGAAAGCCAACCTCGGACAGTCTCATCAATAATAACATTGAGATAATCCTCCATGAGATCTTGAGCAGATGGATGAATAACAGAGTCTGAGCTCCCTTCATCCTTTACTTTAGATGGAAGAAAAGCACGTGAGATATCTGGCATAGCTTCGCTCAGTGATTTAAGACGCGCCGATATACGTGCTCCTTCAGGATGCAGACGCCAAGCTGCTCTAAAATCCTTTGATTCCTTAGGATGCTTTGACCATATCGTTGGTATAATTTCTTCTTTAGCCAGTAATTCCAGGCTGAATTTAGTAGTGGTCATCCAGAATTTTATATCTTCTCCTAATAGAACACTACTATGTTCAGAATCATCTAGGTGGAGTAGAAGGCGTGCGGCCTCCTTGCTCTTTAAGCCAAGGCCATTTACTCTCCATGGTAAGAGAAGAAACTCATCATCTTGACCATTTAACTCATCACTGGTTGAAGGCTCCTCATTAGCTATATCTTCTTGTATAAGCAGAGATGATGAAGGCATAACACTACCATTAAGGGATGGAAGGAGAAATGTTATCTTAGTTTCAAACTTGTCTTCAATTAAAGTAGGGGAAAGATACGTTATGATCTCCTCAGTTAAAGCATTAAAGGGATGAGCTTTAGCTCTTTGCACTTCGGAAGAAGCACGTCTTCGTCTTTTTGTAGCAGAGCTTTTAAATGATCTTTCACCCCATATAAAGAAGAACCCTTCACCTTTGTTTCTACCTTTTATATATGATTTAGATGGAATCCATGTTCCATGTAGTATTATAGTCATGATAACCTACCTTAAATAATTTTTACTTAATGTAGTTTACCATACTTAAAAATTAAATTCAAGGGTCCTTAAAGTGAGGCGTGCATGTGCAGTACCAAAGAATCTGCTAATGAGTCGCCAGATGTTTGGGATGGAAGTTGACGCGCAGCTACTTGATAATACCGTAAGCTGGTCTACACATGCACCAAAGCGGAAAAATTACGAAGCCTTTCTTAAACAAACAAAAGGTTCTCCCTCCCATCAATTATAGATTCTTCTGTCTCTATGCCGTCTCCGTACCCCTCTAGGCTCACTACGGTCCTTAGGCTCTTTTGCATCAGGATCATAGAAAAACCTCTCCATATCTTTCTCGCTCTTCAAGAGCTTAGGACATATATAGCCCAGAGCCTTTGCAGCCTCTATCACTTTCGCCTTAGTCTCTTGAGCGATTCTAGGTTTATCATTTATTGCGAGAGAGGCTGTACTAAGGGCAACACCAGCTTCTTTAGCAACATCTGTTAATGTGACTCGTTTATATCTCATAAATATTATATTTCCACGTTTATTGATAAATCCCTTCTAAATATGGAAAGATATTTGAGAATTTTTCAGCATATCACTAGGATCCCAAAAGTATTTTCTGAGGCCAACCCAATACTTAATTCCTTTTTTATTCACTACCCTATGGCAAGGTATACCCGAATCTTCTTTATTAGCATGGAGAGCCCATCCTACTACTAATGAACTACCTGGCGAGTTCAAGTATTCTGCTATAGCACCGTAAGTAGCAACTCGTCCTTCTGGAATCTCTTTTACGGCCTCATATACATCTTTAAAAAACATTATCTCCTCAAGCCTTTCTATTTACTTACTCTTTCAATATATTATCCTGCGCGTAGATGTCAATGCCCAAAAGAGCCAGAGAGTTCCCTCTCTGGCTACATAGCCTTACATCGTAATTGTTATATTGCCAAAGTTCACATTGAGCTTTATTAAGTACTTACCTTCTCCTATTGTACCTCTGGCTTTTACAGTACTCTTATCCACTGTCTCAGTTACAAGAGGGATATTGCCAGTTATATTACCATAGCTACTTTCACCTTCAAAAGTATATCCTTCGCTATGAGGAAGGAGCCCTACGGTGATATCGCCGTACCGAGTTCTTATATTTGCTTTTCTAACCATATCTTGAACCTCTATATCAGCATAAGCTCCTAATATATTAATAGCTCCCTTAATTCTGCGTGCATTGAGATCTGCATAGTTTGTTTCCACTTCTAGATTCCCCGCGACATTATCTAAAGAGACCTTACCATATCTGGTATCTATCTTTAGATTACCTCCGACTTGGTCAATTGTTAAATTTGAATATCTAGTTCGAAGCATGACATTTCCGCCAATTCCTTTAATATCCGTGATTTCATATGTGTTCCCTATGTCAGCATTGCCCGTTATATTATAAACCTCTGCGGCACCATAATTACACTCTACATCAATGGAGTTGTCTATATCCTCTATCCTCAGAAGGTCATACCAGTTTCTTGCCTTCACATAACCATCAAAGCCTTTTATCTCTACTGGACCATATCGATTTAATATATCAAGTGCTAACCTCCTAGGAGCATATATTTTATAACTTACCCTTACTCCATTTATGCTGGTAGGGGTCGATATTGGTCGTTTCACATCCAGCTGCAGCTGCTTTCCTATTTGTAGCACATCGATATAGAGCATTTTAAGATATTCTGCCGCATCTTCTTCAGTTGTAGCATATACAGTAATTTCATAGTCTATATGGATATCATCTTCATCATTAGCAATTAGCATTATGCTACCGGCAGGATTATTGATTATCAGCTCAGATAAGCTAGGTATACTCTTACTTAATGAATTAGAGTCGCTCACATGGGGAAGAGCAGGGTCTATATTAAATCCTCCTTGACTTTGTGGGAAGTTCCCCCGAAAGACTATATTACTGAACATATTAAGTCCTGTAACTGAGATATCATATACCATAATTATCGATAAGACTATAAGGATTAAGATAGGGATTTGTTTCCTTCTCATGAATTTCCGCTCCTTTCCATTATACTTCCAACTCATGTTCTACTAGCCATGAGCCAGTTATGAAGATTATAACTACCATCACTAATGTAGCTATTATTGGCGCGGTATCTACAGATAAAGTCTGCTGGGCACTTATACCGTTCTGTGTGGTTAATACTGTGAAACTTAGGTCTGGTACCCATTTGAATGCTCCTGAAGTTAACATAGTCCATCGGGATACTAACCATAGACTGAGGAAGAAGACCCATGCGCTTAAAAGTCCTTGGAAGCGTTCTACTAACCTTCCAGCTAATGAGGCAAATTGTATTAACACCCCTAATGTTGCTATCGGGAACCAGTATAAAGCGTATACCTTTACTCCTAACGATATTATATTACTTAAAGTTATCTCGATGGGAAGCTCTTTTATTATAAGCGAGAGCTCAGGTTTGAAAAATAATAAATTCCCACAGATTATAATGAATGTGTAGAATGTAAACTCACTAAGCACTGTAAGAAGTTTAGCTAATGAGATCTTCCACCCTTGAAGAGGCAGCGATAGAAGGAGATATATAGTATTCCCATTCCATTCATGCCTAAAGGAATTGAATGCATTCCACATGACCCAAAGAGGTAAAACCGCTAATGGAAGCCATGACAAAGCTACTAGTGCCTCTGACGGCCATATATTCCTCTTAGATGCCAGAAATAGTTGCCACAGTAGTATGGCTCCTGTGAATATAAGAAGGAAGACCCGTGCACTCACTAATTCCTTTTTATATAAAGTCCAAAACTTTGATTTCATTGGTATACCTCCTTGAAGATGTCATTTATAGATTTGCCCATCTCCTGACGTAGTTCTTCAGCTTCGCCCATTAATTTTAATCGTCCATTCTCTAAAAAGAGGACTCTATCAAAGAGCTTCTCTGATTCTCCAACTTCATGTGTTGATAAGATTATACTTTGTTCACCTGTGCTATACTGAGCAATTATTGATTCCATAATCCTTGCCCTTGATGGAGGATCTATACCTGAGAAAGGCTCATCAAGGAGGATAAGAGATGAATCTCTTCCCATAGTCAAGGCTAGCTTTAGACGAGCCCTCATACCCTTTGAGAGTTTTCCTACTGTAACTTCAGGGTCTAGATTCATGAACTTAAGGAGCTCCAAAGCCTTATTTTCATTCCAGTCGTCATAAAAGGTGGATACAAAATCTAGTGTCTGTCTTACGCTCATCCAAGGATATAAGTAATCGATCTCAGGTAGATATGCAACTTTAGCCTTGGTCTTCCTAGAAGGGACCTCACCTTGGATTAGTACTTTACCATCACTTGGCCGATAAAGACCTGAAATTATCTTGAGAAGAGAAGACTTGCCACTGCCATTAGGTCCTAGTAGTCCTAGGATCACACCTTTCTCTAAGTTAAAGGATAGCCCAGCTAAAGCTTTAGCACGAAAGAAACTCTTTTTAACATCTATAACTTGTAATAAGTTACTATCATTCATAGTATTCACGCCGTCATAGCCCTTAGGACGACGTTCTTCCTCCTTTCTCACTTCTGTAATTTTTCTTCAATGAGCTTTAAAATCTCATTATCATCAAATCCTAATGAATGCATTTCATTGATAAATCCTTTAAGTGCCTCTTCTACCATATCACGACGTATCTCTAAGAAGAGGGAAGGGTTATCCTTAATAAAAGTCCCTTGCCCTCTTAAAGTTTCTACTAAGTTAGATTGTTCCATCTCTCTATATGCCCGTTGGATGGTATTGGGGTTTACTTGTAGCGATTGAGCTAGTTCTCTTTGTGATGGTATCTTTTCACCCGGTTTAAGTGCTCCGCGCGCTACAGCCTTTCGAATTTCATCGATAACTTGTTGATATATTGGTTTTGAAGCATCGAAATCAACCTTCATCCGCCTGGCTCCTCCTTTCTAAAGGATTAAACGAACCGTTCTACAGTTCAATAGTGCACTAGTAAACTAATGCACTATTAATATACTATAACTACAATAAGATGTCAAGGGTTTTTGAATAAAAACTGAATTTTTTATTGCTTAAGGAAGTATGAAGGAATTAAAAGAGGATGGTGTGGTTCTTCAAACTAACAGAATTTAAGCCCGATACATACTCTATAGTATCTTACTATGGAGGTGATGATCTGTGTCGGAATACGATGAATTCAGATCAGAACAGGTTGTTCCATGTCCAGGTGGTACTTTATATACGATTCGGGCAGGAGATACTCTCTATGCCCTTGCTCAGCGTTTTGGAACTACAGTAGATGCTATACTAGCTGCTAATCCTGGATTGGATCCTATGAGACTTAGGATTGGACAACAGATATGTGTTCCGGGAGCAACTGGTGCTCCGTGTCCTGCAGGTACTACCCCATATATAATACGATCAGGGGATACTTTTTATAGTATTGCTCAAAGGTTTAATATTTCTGTGGCTGCTCTAATTGCCGCAAACCCTGGAGTAGATCCTAATCGCTTGAGGATAGGGCAGATTATCTGTGTTCCTGCACCAACTCCACCACCTGTTGTACCTAGAACGTGCGTTCTAGCTCTTACACCAAGGTCTGATGGGCCAGCCCCTGAATCAGGTGGTGTACTATGGCTACGTAGAGAGAATAGAGAAAGCGAGATACTTGTTGCAGCCATGGGACTTCCGGCTCCCATCACTTTAGATGCAAATAGGTATACAGCGGCCTTCACATGGGGACGTACTACCTTTGATCTGCCTCTATTTAATGTGCGTGGTTTACCAGGTGTTTGGGTGGGCGTTACTGAACAGGATTTTCCAGAACAATTCTTTACACAAGGCAGTGTAGATATCTTTCCTGGACCAGTTATGGGTGGAGTCATCGAAGATTGCAGGTAATCTATTTTAGAATGCTCCTAAGTGGCTCAGAATATATTCTGAGCCACTTAGGCGTTAGTAGGGGCTAAAAATATAGACTTGACTGTATTTTTCTTCTCATATATAATTTAATGAAATGCGTAAGTTATGATTTGGAGTGTTAATATGTATAGTAAGGGTCAGAGAAAAAGTTTGACTAAAGAATTAATAAAATTGAGTTTACCTATTGTTCTATCTAATTTAGCATATACACTTCTTGGGGCTGTTGATACTTTCTTCATGGGAATAGTAGGCACATTGGCTTTAGGCGCAGTTGGAATAGGGAGTATAACCTTTATAACTGCAACGGTGGTGTTCAAGGGTATTATAGCGGGTACTACTCCTTTTGTATCCCGAGCATACGGTTCAAAAGATCCATTGACAGCAGGGAGATATTTAAAGTTTTTCTATTATTAGCCCTTTGTATTTCGCCTTTGATTTTAATGCTGCCAGGTATCTTTCGTGTATACTTTTATTTAGTTAAGCCAGACCCTATAGTAGCGTCACAAGCCCTTGATTATTTAGATATAAGGGTGTTAGAGCTACCATTTACCCTAATTAGTAGCGCCTATATAGGCTTTTTAATTGGAATTGGGAACTCTCGACTCTCTATGTTATTGGCCTGGTTTGCTGTAGGGGTAAATATCATTGCTAATTACGTGTTAGTCTTTGGCAAGTTAGGATTCCCGGCACTTGGTATTATGGGTGCAGCATGGGGGAACAGTTATATCAGTCATAGCACAGACAATTCTAACTGGAATAATTGTTTATTCTAAGTATGGCAGTAAATATGCATTATATAAGGTAGAATGGCCTAAATTAAGAGACATCTCTCATATGCTTGTCATAGGGGTCCCAATAGGAGTTGCAGATGGAATTGAAGTCGGAGCATTTGGTACTTTCTTTGCGCTGATCTCACGTTTTGGAAGTGTAGAGTTAGCAGCTAGTCAGATAGTAAATCAAATAGCAGCTCTCTCCTTTATGCCAGGTTTTGCTCTATCTGCAGCAACTGGTTCACTAGTAGGTCGCTATATGGGATCACGAGAGCTGAGTACAGCTAAAAACGCAGGTTATAGAGGTGCTGCTTTAGGCATAGGGTTCATGGGAATAGTGGGCTTATTTTTTATAGCTTTTCCAGGGGGTCTAGTGAGCCTCTTTACAAAAGATACAGATGTAATTAAAATGAGTATTTATCTATTACGTATTATAGCAGTCTATCAAGTCTTCGATGCAATGAATATCGTATTCAGAGGAGCCCTAAATGGAGCTGGAGATACCCGCTTCACACTAGCTATTACAGTCCTTGGCGCGTGGTGCCTCTTTATACCGGGCGCATATCTAGCAGGCTTTATACTTGATTGGGGTATGTTCGGTGCTTGGTTATCGGTTATTGCCTACACTATAGTATTAGGCACTATCTTCGGACTAAGGTTTAAGAGTGGGACCTGGCAAGGTATAAAATTAGTAGAGAAGGGGGTCGTAGGATGTTAGCCATTGAAACCAAAGGCCTTACAAAGTATTATGGGCGCTCTAGAGGAATTATAGAGCTTGATCTTCAGGTAAGAGAAGGAGAAATATATGGATTTATAGGCCCAAATGGAGCCGGAAAATCCACTACAATCAGACTTCTTCTTAATTTTATATATCCTACCTCTGGAAGCGGGAAGATCTTTGGGAAGGATTGTATTAAAGATACTCTAGAAATAAAGAGGGATATAGGTTATATACCACCTGAAGTGCTATACTACGATGATATGACAGTACATGGACTTTTAGAATACTCTGCTACATTCTATAAAAAGGACTGTAAGAAGAGAATGCATGAGTTAGCTGAGATATTTGAATTAGATATAGAGCGTCCCATAGATGATCTTTCTCTAGGAAATAGGAAGAAGGTAGCTATTATTCAAGCGATTCAGCACAGGCCTAAGCTCCTTATTATGGACGAACCAACTAGCGGTCTCGATCCATTAATGCAATCGAACTTCTTTAAAGTCTTAGAAGAGGAACGTGAGGCAGGGGCAAGTATCTTCTTTTCATCACATGTCCTCAGTGAGGTGCAAAGACTCTGCGATAGGGTAGGGATCATCAAGGAAGGAAAGCTTATGAGAGTAGAGGATATTGAGACTCTTAGTAAAAGTCGCTTTAGAAAAGTTCGAATAGAATTTAAAGGCACTATACAGCCACTATCTCTTCAGGGGATCCAAGACTTTAAAAGTCACGATAACTTCGTTGAATTCCTCTTTGGAGGAGATATTAAGGAACTCTTAAATCATCTAGCAAAGCTAGATATAGAGAACTTATGGCTTCAAGATCCGCCCCTTGAAGAAATATTCATGCATTATTATGAGAAGGAGGCATAAAGATGCCTGTCTTTAAACGTGAAATGAAGAGGAATCAGAAAACCTGTCTTATCTGGTCTATTTTAATGTCCCTCTTAATGGTCTTACTTATCTTTATGTACCCGACTATTGCCGAACAATGGGATGTTTTTGAGCAATTGCTAGATCAGTATCCTAAGGCATTCCTAGCAGCATTTAATGTGGACCGTCTCTCAATGGGAGAGATACTAGGATACTTTGGAACTGAAGCTTACATATTTATACTTCTCTTTGGGAGTATTTACGCTATTCAACTTGCTTCCTCAATAGTCTCAAAAGAAGAGAGCGAAGGCACCATTGAATTCCTACTCTCTAAACCTGTAACACGGGAGCAAATCCTTACAAGTAAAGCTCTATGCACCCTTATATACATCTTTGCCTTTAATCTAGTACTAGGTTTGGTTACATATATTTGCTTTGAGATAGTAAAGGAAGAGCCATATGATGCAGGGATTCTCTTCAGCCTCTTTTTTGGAGCCTTTTTGGTTCAACTTACCTTTGCAAGCATAGGGTTACTCTTATCAATATTCATACCTAAAGCAAAGAGGATATTCCCATTATCATTAGGAGTTGTTCTAGGAACATACTTCTTAAGTGTTGCATCAGTGATTACAGAGAAATTAGATTGGCTCAAATATTTATCCCCATTTAAATATTCAGATGCTGCTGATATTATTATCAATGGTGGTCTCACCCCTGCGTACCTACTTATAATGACAGTGATTATATTGGTATGCATCTCTATGTCGTATCTTTTCTATTATCGTAAGGATATAAATATATAGAATTAAGTAAGAGCACTACAACGTATTTCAGAACTAAACCCTATATGTTCACATATAATATTTATGTAATCTTTACTGTAGGGGGAATTAAATATGGAAATTAAGAAATACGTTGATAGGCTTCCTATCCCTAAAGTGTTATCACCTAAGTTTAGAATAAAAGGTGCTTCTTACTATACTGTGGAGATGCGACAGGTTAAGCAAAAACTTCATAGAGATATACCAGAGACTACAGTCTGGGGATATGAAGGTACCTATCCTGGTCCCACTATAGAGGTTGAAAAACACGAATTAGTCCTTGTCACATGGTTGAATAACCTTCCAGTAGATAAGCATCTTCTTCCTGTAGATATAACAGTTCACGGAGCAGGACCACCTAATCCTATAGTTCGAACAGTTGTGCACTTACATGGTGGCCATGTTCCTCCAGAGAGCGATGGGTACCCTGAAGCATGGTTTACCAATGGATTCGCTCAGACTGGAGATTTTTTTAAAACGAAGACATATGTATATCCTAATAGGCAGAATGCCACTACTCTGTGGTATCATGATCATGCGTTGGGAATTACTAGACTAAATGTTTATTCTGGGTTAGCAGGTTTTTATCTTATACGAGATTCCTTTGAGAGATCTCTTAATTTGCCAAGAGGAGATTATGAGATCCCTCTTGTTATTCAAGATAGGTCTTTCACTAAACGAGCTGATGGTACCTTTGACGGTTCTCTCTTTTATCCTAGGGGCCCAGAACCTCTACCAGAGAATTACCCAGATCCGTCCATAGTACCTGAATTCTTTGGAGATACTATTTTAGTCAATGGTAAGGCCTGGCCTTTCTTAAATGTAGAGCCAAGAAAGTACCGATTCCGCATTTTAAATGGTTCCAACTCAAGGTTTTACAAGCTTAAACTCTCTACTGGACAGTCCTTTTACCAGATAGGAACAGATGGTGGTCTGCTGCGAGCACCAGTTAAGACTAACTATATTATTATTGCTCCAGGAGAACGTGCCGATGTGATCCTGGATTTTTCTAAAGCCAAATTAGGCGATGAAATTGTAATGACAAATGATGCGCCAACTCCTTTTCCTAATGGACCTGATTTACCTGATCCAGACACCACAGGTCAGATAATGAAGTTTAAAGTAACTATTCCTCTACGTTGTAAGGACACCAGCAAAATACCATACAAGCTTAGACCAGTTCCTAAAATTCGAGAAGATTGTGTGAAGAAAACCAGAGATCTTCTTCTTGTGGAGAGAACAGATATAGATGAATTCGGGCGTTTGATGCTACTTCTAGATAATAAGACATGGGACGATCCTGTATCAGAAGATCCTAAGCTTGGAACGACTGAGATCTGGCGGTTAATTAATACAACTCCTGATACACATCCTATTCACCTTCACCTAGTCCAATTTCAGATCCTTGATCGCCAGCGCTTCCATATAGAAGGTAATAAAGTTATATTAGATGGTGGAAAGATTCTGCCAGACCTCAATGAAAGAGGATGGAAGGATACTATAAGGGCTAACCCAGGAGAGGTTACTCGAATTATTGCCCGTTTCGGTGACTTCACCGGAAGATATGTCTGGCACTGTCATATACTAGAACACGAAGATTTTGAAATGATGCGTCCATATATAGTTCGCAGATAATAGATGCTTAAAGCCTAATTATCTTTAAAACGCTTTCATGATATATCATGAAAGCGTTTCACTTATAATGGGAGAGAAGCAGATGTTAGGTTAGAAAAAGGTATAGAATATCCTCATAGAGGATTACAATGTAGCCATTAGTTTCCTTTGAACTAAGGCAGAAGAATATAATATAGAGCGTGAGCTTATAGGGGTCCTCTTCAAGATAACCTTAACCACAGCCAGATCCTCTATGAGATTTTAAAAAAGCAGAAATAGAAGTTAGTGCGCAATAATAATGTCAAGGGTATGCCATAATACTAACTTCACTTGAGTCCCACTAACAAAGCATCCTTTCTTTTAATTATTAAAATCTTGAATTGTAATAATACTTGGAGTATTATAGAAGTAACCTCCCTAAATTCTGTTATGTGTGCTTATATAAGCAAATATGAGACTTTGAAAGATAATGATCATGTGATAGAATGATATTAAGGTCAGACCAGAGAACTCTATAAATATAGATTTCGCTAAGGGAGAGGCGGAGCCATATGGGAAGAATTCTTGGTAATCATGAAAAATTAAGGTGTTGGGTAGAGCGAGGGTTCCATGATTTCATTGATGGTACCTTTGGTAATGCAGGCCATAACATTTACGTTTCAAAGGCAGGAATCCTCCAACGTATAAGACATTTTGATATAAATAGCGATGGGTATGTTGATCTTCCTATCTGTAATAGTCAAAATGATTCCGCTGTAGTACCAGCATATGTTTATCATTTCCCTTTATCAGAATCCCCTGTTCTTAAAGAGCTGCCAACTATAGGAGCATATGCAGGGGCTTTGGCAGATCTAAATGGAGATGGCTATGATGATTTAGTCATTGCAATGCAATTCGATGGAGCCACTAACGACCTATGCGCTCATATATATTATGGTGCTCCTGAGGGTATGAGCGAGCGGTACAAGATCCAATTACCAGCACCAAATAGTATAGATGTCGCCATTGGTGATTTCAATGGAGATGGGTTACTTGATATCGCTTTTGCACAAGCAGATAAATTAAGAATCTTTTATCAAGAAGAAGGCGGTTTTGCACAGAACGGCTTTGTAGATATAGAGATTACCCTCACTGACGTGAATGCCTGTGATTTAGATAATGACGGATATTGTGACTTATATGTTCGTGACAAGGACGGGAAGCTCTTTATATTATGGGGTGGTCCAGAGGGCCTTAATGTAAAGCGCAAGACCAGTATAGACTTGCCTAGTATAACTCCAGATAAGATAGAAAGGGATATAGCTGCTTCTTCAAGCGTTGGCTTTGCAGTAGCATTCACAGGTGCGAGGAAGTGGAAACCTAAGGTCATAACTTTAAATGGGAAAGAATACCTCTTTGTTGCTAGAGGTGAGGAATCAAGTCTTATAAAAGTTTACCCTGATCGTACATATGCAATTTCCATGAATTTTATGAGTGGACCTATTATCTCTGCTGCAGCAGGTGATCTGCGTGGAACAGGATATGATGATCTTGTATTCGTATCTCGTCAGCGATCTGATAAGAGAGAGATCTCCTGGGTCTATTGGAATCAGAATGGAACCTTCCATGATGAACGTCGAACGTCATTTTATACAAGTTTTGCTTCGGATATAGCTATTCATGACCTAAATGGTGATGGATGTGAAGAGATAGTTATCTGTCAGAGTAGAACGGTAGAGACCTTTACTAATGACTGCTTTATTTATACCGTATCTTCTGATGGCCTTATTTCTCCTGTACCAATAAAGCTTAATGCACATGATGCCCAAGATGTACTGATTGGGAGGACATGTGATGAAAATAGTCCACAGGTTATCTTCATTAATCGTGCAGCTAATAGGACGCGAGCTGATGTTCCTATCTATATATATTGGAATAGCGCTAAAGGATTTGAACCGTCGCGACGAACAGAATTGCCGGGTTGGGCTTGCGCTGGCATTATAACTTGTGATTTCTTCGATAGAGGCTTTGTTGATTCACTTCTTGTAAATACCTCTGAAAATACCTTGGATTATAGTCCGGGTTCTTTTCTGTACCTAGGGGATGAGGATGGTTTTAATATAGAACGGAAGATCGTCTTTCCTAGCACACATCCCATTGGAGTAGCCTGCGCTGATATAAATAGAGATGGCTACCTTGACCTTATGGTATGCGGTTTTAATAATCCTGATATTCTAATATTTTATGGTTCAAAGGATGGCTTTGATCTAGAACACCCTGAGGTAATACGTATGGAGATCAATGGGAGAATATACAAAGAACCTAGGTATATCGCCCTTGCAGATATGAATAATGATGGATGGTTAGATTTAATAATCCCTCAGATTTTACATGAGCACTTGATGATACTTTGGGGTGGACCTAGTGGTTATAGCATGGAGAGGTGCACCCTACTTAAAGCTCCAAGGTCTGTAGCTGTTCGTGCTGCTGATCTTACAGGTAATGGGTGGCCAGACCTTATAGTTGGTGGATTCCTAAGCTATGATAAACAACGTCTATATAACGGAGATCTCCATATTTATTGGAATGGTCCAGAAGGCCTTAGGGAGGATAGAAAAGCACAGCTCCCTATCTATGCTGCATGTGGCGATATAAATGTCGCTGATTTTAATAATGATGGAATTTTAGATATCTTTGTGGGTTGTTATCATGCAGGGAATTTTCGAGATATAGATTCATTTATATTCTGGGGTGAACCAGGTGGTCACTATTCTACTAATCGCCGAACCAGGTTATATAATCATTCTGCAGCAGGTTCCCTTGCAGCAGACTTTAATGAGGATGGTTGGGTAGACATAGCAGTATCTAGCCATAGGACATATGGCAACCATGTAGGATTATCAAAGATATGGATTAATGGACCCCAAGGTTTTTCAAGGGAACGAGTGATTAAATTACCTTCCATGGGACCCCATGGCATGACTAATATGGATATTGGAAATCTTTTAGACCGTGGCCTGGAGGAGTATTATATATCTAGTCCGTATCATCTGCTTGATGATGCATGTGTAGTAGGTATCTCATGGGAGGCTAAGGTTCCAATTAAGACTTGGGTTAGAGCTCAGTTAAGATTTGCAAAGACAAAAGAGAATCTAGAAAAGGCAGAATGGATTGGTCGCGGAGGTCCTGGAACATGGTTCGAGAATGGTCAAGAGTTGAGTAGAACTCTTCAAAAGGGTGGATGGGTACAGTATCGCCTTGCCTTAGGAGCTATCAATGGTGGCAATACACCAAGGGTCTCTGAAGTGCGTGTACTTTACTTTGAAATATAATTGTGGTTTACAGTATTTTAGTAGTCAGGTTCATATAATTTTGACCACACAATATAATATAGAAGTTTTATTTATAGAAAGGTGTGTATAGATTGGCTAAGTTACCGAGGCTAAAAAAGGAGAATCTATATGAGAAAGTTGCTGAAGAGATCAGAGATTTTATAATCAATAATGAGCTTAAGCCAGGAGATAGATTACCAACAGAACGAGAACTCGTGGAGCAATTGGGCGTTAGTCGTTCATCAGTACGAGAAGGACTACGAAAACTTGAAATCCTTGGTATACTTGAGGTTCGTCCTAAAGAAGGTATTACAGTTAAGAGCCAGGATATAGATGTTCAACCGATGGTGGAGAAGTTTACATATCGTTATAAGACGAATGATGTGAGTTTCTTTGAGCTATTAGAGGCGAGAGAGGCTATAGAAGAGATAATAGTAAAATTAGCTGCGCAAAGAGCAAACGAGGAAGACCTTGCTGAGATGAGACGATGGCTTAATAAAATGGAAGAGAAATTCGAGAGGGGAGAGTATCTTGCTAGCGAAGATCTAAAATTTCATCAAGCGATACTTGCAGCATCCAAAAATGCCGTTCTAATGGAGTTTGGCGCTATATTGGAAGAGTTTTTCCAGGAAACTATATTAGCGGGTAGTAAAGCAAGTCGTGAGCAAGGTCCGAGACGACGAACTCTTGAAGAACATAAGGAACTTTATGAGTCAATAAAGAACAAAGATGCTAAAAGAGCAATACGAGTAATGAGAAAACATTTAGAGGCCATAAGAGATGCTGTATTTCAAGAGGATAATGGGGAAGATAAGGTGGCTGAAATAGAAAAGTAGGGGTTAGCTCTGAATTTAAGCGTTATATCTTACTTTTATTATTCTAAACTTTTAAGTCTAATA
Organism: Firmicutes bacterium UBA5435; assembly: GCA_002426645.1. Lineage (GTDB taxonomy): Bacteria > Bacillota > UBA5435 > UBA5435 > UBA5435 > UBA5435. The sequence goes on from DIRN01000043.1 coordinate 18,401, forward strand.
CCACTTAAAAATACGGGAGGGCACATACATACCTTCCCGCAAAGTGGGTGAAACGATTATTCGAAGGTTTCACGATTTTAAAACATCCATTAGAGAAGATTATTCTACAAGGAAGGAACAATTTATTCCCAGATCGATAGCGATTTTTGTGGGTATTTTGATCGTTTATAAAGGTCTGACCATAATATAAGATAACGAGATATTGATGAATAAAGGAGGAGATTAAGTGACTTTACAAAGAAAACTTAAAGGAATAATTGTTGCGTTATTTACTCCGGTTACTAGTCACGGAAATGTTGATCATGAAGGATTAGAGAGATTGACAGAGTATGTCATAGATGGTGGTGTATCTGGTATCTTTGTTATGGGTTCTATGGGAGGCAGCTCATTTTATAACAGAGAGGAGAAATTAGCTGCTTTAAAAACTGTTGCAGATACAGCAGCAGGGAGGGCACCTGTCTTATTTGGGGTTATAGAGAATAGTACAAAGGAGGCCTTAAAGTTTATAGATGGTGCAGAAGAGAATCGTGCTGATGCTCTAGTTCTTACTGCTCCAGGATATTTTAACTTCAATGAGACACAACTTATCTCATACTTCAGGGATATAGCTCAGGCTACATCATTACCAGTGTATCTTTATAACAGGCCGCCACAGAATTTTACAAAGGAATTAATTGAGGAACTAAAGAAGGAAGAAAATATAGTCGGTATCAAAGATAGCTCTAGCAATTTTCTTTATTTTTTAAATCTTCTAGCTACTTTTGTGAATGACGATGATTTTAGTATTTGCCAGGGAGATGAATGCATGATCGCTCAAAGCCTTATAAGTGGAGCAGATGGTGCTATAGTTGGAACTGCTAATGTGGCACCTAAGTTAGTTGTAGATATCTATGAAGCAGTTTTAAAAGGGGATTATTCCCTTGCTATTAAACTTCAACAGAGATGGACAGAGCTCTGGAAAGTTAATTTCGATGCGGATATGTTTGCAGGTCAAGCTGGAGCACTAGAACTTCTTGGTATATGTGAACGCTATGTACAAAAACCAATGCAGCCTGCTACTGATGAACAGATGGAGAGGATAAGAGAACGCATAATAGCAGTCGGAGCATTAAATCCTTGAGGGCGAGTATACCAGGTGATATATCAAGTTGACTAAGAGGAGAGATATTATGAAGTGGCTTGAACTTACATCGCAAGAAGTAGGGATTCTTGCAAAAGAGACTGATGTAGTTATTTTACAATTGGTAGTATTGAGTCTCACGGACCACATATGCCATCAGGTGCTGATGAGTATGTAGCAGAAAGGATAGCTGTAGAGGCTGCTAAGAAAGAGAAATCAATAGTTTTTCCAACGCTCTTTTTGGACTCATGTTCTCCAAACAAGTCTCTACCTAGTGTAAAATTTCAATTAATGGATCCGTTTATATCTTTTCCTCCTAACCAGTCTGTGCAATTATAAAGCAGATCTGTCTTGAGGTTGCAAGGGTAGGATTTAAAAAGTACTCTGTATAAGTGGCCATGGACCTACTCATATATCTCTTAACTATCTCCAATTTGAACTACAAGAGGAGGCCCAAGCACTTAAGAGAATGGGCAAAGCAGTACCTCTGGTTTTGGGGGTTAATGTTTCGAGTTTAACTGATGATGTTAGAAAAGCCTTGGGCTTTAGCCTCGAACATGGTGGTGCATGGGAGATATCTTTGACAGTGGCTTGTGTGCCAAGTCTAGTAAACCTAGAAAAGGTTAAAAGGTTAGAGCCGCAAGAGATACCCTCAATTAAAACTCCACAAAGTCCGAATGCAACCTGGATACTTTTGGGGGATGAGATATTCTCTTTTGTTGTTTCGCATAGTGAAGATGTATTAAGACCTATGCTAACGGGAAAGTCATCCGTACCGTGGAATGCTTGGATTGGTCCGATAATAACATGGACTATATTTATGGCTGTAGTATCTTCAACCTTGATTTGTACAGCTGAGATATTTAGAAAACGATAGAACGGGGAAGAAAATCTGCAGTATCCTTTGAGTATACCCATAAGACAAGTTGTAACGGGGACAAAAGATAATAAAATGTTCTTTCTCAAAGAGATGTACATACTGATAGGAATTATAATATTCATAGTTTGGGTGGGGTATTTGCAGATGTAAGTTGTATTTACTTGGTGGCCTAGATTGAATCCTCAACGATCTCTCGCAAAGGCTTTAGAACGAGCAATGTATACTTACGATCCTATGATGCAGTTCTTCTACTATTGGGTAATGAGTTTCGGACCGCGAGGGTTAGGAGCAGTAGGTATTGTTCCCATGGGATTCCTTTTTAGTGTAATTATCGGTGGTGGGTTACACATGTTATTAGTTCGAGTCCATGGTTCTATCAGTAATTGGTCTACTGCTATACCTTACTGGCAGCAGATGTAGGGGTTCCTTTTCTAATATTTGCAGCCCTTACTTTAAGTACTTTAATGATTTGGCAAAACCGTAAATATATAGTTGGGATTTTTGAGGATGCCTTTACCCTATCTAAGAAGGGAACAGATGTTAATAGTAAGAGTAGTAAAATAATAGTTTGGGTACTAATAGTTAGTTTAACAATTATAGTCTTTTTCTTTAAAGCTCTACCTAATACTGGTATAATCATGGCTATATTATTTGCTATGCTCTTTATTATAGAGCTAATAGCATATAACAGATTCAGAGCTGAATCTGGGTGGTGGGTAACGGAAGGGCAAGCTATACTGGCTCCTGGGCGCAACGGTTTATAATTCCTATAGTTGGATTTGAGGGACTGGGACCAAGAAACGCATGTGCAGACTGGCTTAACTATTGGATACAGATTGGAACATCTACTACTTCAAAAACAGGAGGATTTGTTTTAGAGGGCTATAAAATGTGCGGGGAGATTAATGAGGATGGTAAAATAATACCGTTTGCCACTATAATGTCACTAGTTATAACAGTTGCAACCTCAATTATAATAGCACTAATTATTATCTATAAAAATGGGTATGGATTATATAATGGTCGAAGGTGGGCAGATTATGGAGTACATATATGGCAAGTCCTTAATGGAGCAAACGCAGAGAAAAGTAGCGATTTTTGGTTTAACACTCAGGAAATTAATATAAAGTATATAGTCGCGGCAATATCAGGAGCAGTAACATTCTTTTACTTTCTCAAAAGGCTTCGCAGTCCGCAGTATTTCGTTTATCGCCTATAGGTCTTCTGTTTGGATTTAAGATAAGCGGTGAAGTAATTGTAGCATGGATATTACGGATCATGGTTATTAAACGGTGGGGGAGAAATGTTGATGAAACTTTACAGAAGGTTTTCGTTGGTATGATAATCGGTTCGGAATTTATAGAAGTAGTAGTCTTTATTTTTAGGAGATTGATTTTATAAAGTTGCTTATAGACTAAAGCAAAAGGTTCATAATATAGAACCATGAATTTTGTGGAAGCGACCTTACTATGAAAAAGTTATCAATAGAAAGTAGGGATCTTTATATGCCACAAACGTTTCTTGTTGTAGATACAACAGGAAGAAAAGATTATCCAATAGAAGCGTTAGAAAAGTTATCTGATCTAAATGTAATTATTAATAGCCGCTTACTCTCTGATGAGGATGAGATTATAGAAGAGTGTTACAATGCAGATATAATTCTTGTAAGTGCTGCAGATATAACCCGTCGAGTCATTCGGGAATTAAAGTCATGTAAGGGAATTGTCAGGTATGGGACTGGTATTGATAATATTGATCTCAAGGCAGCTTCAGAGAAGAAAATTGTAGTTGCTAACGTTCCAGACTTTTGTACCGATGAAGTAGCAGATCATTGTTTATTACTTATTCTTGCTTGCGCACGGAGACTATTACAATATAATAAACAGGTAAAGCAAGGAAAATGGGATGGGGGTTATAGACAAACTGTTTACAGACTTAAGAACAAAACTGTTGGCATTATAGGTATGGGTAGTATTGGGAAAAGTCTTGCAGATAGAGTACGAGCGTTGAAAATGTCAGTTATAGCTTTTGACCCCTACCAGGCCAAAGCATATGGTAATTATAATGCTGTAAAATTTGTTGATCTTCATATACTTATGAAAGAAGCGGATTTCATTTCTATTAATTGTCCTCTTAATAGTGAAATCTATCATCTGATAGGTGAGCGAGAATTAGAGTTCATGAAGCCTACTGCGTATATAATTAACGTGACACGAGGAGGTATTATACATGAAAATGCATTAATTGACTCGCTTAGACATCGAGCTATAGCAGGTGCAGGTTTAGACGTATTAGAGGTTGAACCACCGAGCCTTAATAATGTCTTCTTCCAGTTAGATAATGTAATATTAACTCCTCATATAGCTTGGTATTCGGAAGAAGCGTATAAAGAAGTAGAGATTAAAGCTTTCGAACAGGTAAGTAAGATATTAAGAGAGAGTCAGTTATAAACTCTCTAATACGCGATGAGATCATTAATTAATATTTTCAAAAGGTAATATAAGAGGAGATTTAATACATTAAACATTGGAGAGGTTTTAGCAATGAAACTGTATAGATATCTCGTGGTAGGAAAACGTAGTAGTCGAAGTAGAACAGTAGCGTTTATGCCGCGAAAGCCTCTTGACAATGAGTACTGGCATATTAGGCTGATACGCCAGGCATCAACCATACTCCAGAGCCCAACTACTTGTTCGGAATGGTAGATGCCGGTGGTGCCTGTAAACATGCTGGCGGAGGCTCGTTGTCAAGAGGACCGTGGAATAAATAATAAATGCGGAAAATGGGCACATCGACTACATGTAGCCGATGTAAGAATGCTGTAGTTACAGAGCTTTCAAGCCCTAATCACGAGATATGATAAGGAGGTTAAAGTTATGACTATTTATTCATTTATAATCATATGTATATTTTCTATCTCTTTGTTTATATGTTCTAATAGATGCCTTGCTATAACTACTTTTTATGCTAGTTGGGATAATGATTTTAAGGCGGATTATACAGGACGTGATGGGAGCAAAGAATATATAGGATCTAATTTGTCTTTGGTCGAGAAATCGGATAGTGCTTTTGGGAGGGCTATTCAATTTAAAGAAGGTTCTAAACTCAGTTATTCTATTAATAATAACATCTATCCAGCACGCGGGAGCATTGAGATCTGGGCCTCGCCTGACTATCCTTCTACAGATAATAGAGTTCGCACTATCTTTTTTGCAAGAGACGAGAACCATCCTCGTCCTAATGAACGCCAAATACGGCTTTGGCGTAACGAAGATGATAAATTATATTTTAGTATATGTAATGATACTGATACGACAGTAAGTACATGGGATGTGTTGGACTGGGAGGTAGGGAGTTGGCACTCTGTTAAGGTGACTTGGGACTCTTCCCACGTACTTATTTATATTGATGGTAATTTATTGGGAAAGTCCGAAGAGAAGATATCGCTTCCATCTCTTCTATCAGGACGTTTCTTTATTGGTTCTACCAACAACTTAACTCAGCCATTTGAGGGGAAATTAGATGAATTGCGTATCACTGATGAATTTCAACCGGAGACTTATTTTGATCAAGATCTCATTATACTTAAGTCCATAGTACGAAACTATGATCCAGCATTCTTTTATACGGAATACAGTTACATCAGCCAGGATGGAACAATTCCCATTCAATATGAAGGCACACTCTTGAGCTGGAATCAGTATTGGAGCGGCGATGGCTATTACCATAATTCTGCCGACCCCTTCTCTGATCGTGGCATCTGGTCAAGTTATCCTAAGGTAGAATATCCACTGGGAGTTGAGAGGTTTGAAATTTCTCATACTTATATGGCCTATCCGTATCCTGATGGTTCTCTTTATTCTCAGGAGTATGTTTGGGATCCTTTTGCAAAGAAGATCTTTCCCTATTTTAAAGAAGAGTCCTTTGGGGCGGGAACAAGAGTAGATGCTCGCACAGTTCGGGTTTCCAAAACACCTATATGCGATTCATTGCCCTTGAGGAGTAATCTTTATGAAGGATATAATAATTCGGCAGTTCGTGGCGTATATGATAATCCTAAAAAGGCTGGAACAAACTACTATACTAATATAGTGGTTAGAAAGGCTAAAGTGCCAGGTGTTGGCTGGTTTACGATACCCGATGAGTATCAGCCACTCGTAAGACAACGAGGGATATGGGCTATAACTGAGGAGGAATATAACAGCTATTCTTATAGTGGAAAAAATCTATTAAGTAATTCTGAATTTAAAAGTGGTGAGACAAATGATTGGATGGTTTATAACTGGAGTGGAGGTGCCTTATCAGTAGAGGCAGTTCATGATAATAAAGTCGTAGGGCAGCGTTATGTTAAATTGACTAATTCAGGTACAGGGGATACCTTGTTTTATCAGGAGTATACTCCAGTCAATGGAGAGATGTATAGCGTATCGTTTTACTTGAAGGCTGCAGACGGTGTGGAAACACAGCTGTATTCAAATACTCCTCATTCCGTTACACTTACAGAAGGCTGGGCAAGATATACTAATTCCTTCACTGGGGATGGAGTAAAAAATAAAGTTGGGATACTCGTAAAGCCAGGGACTACAGTTTACATGTCCGCCCCTCAACTGGAAAGGGGTTCAGAGGCAACTCCTTATGATATGTTTAGTGCAGATGATGTGTGCCTTGACTGGGAACATGTCATTAACACTTTACATATAAGTTTATTTTATCCGCACGTGCTATTGGGCAATACTATCAAATATCGTGAGATGAGATCCAATTATTACGGTAAAAACGTGTCATGTGCAGTACCTGCCAGTCTAGACAGTTCGGATAAGGTAAGCGTGCCAAAGGCATCTGAATTGTCTAAATTAATTGGTACTGAGTATAAAGAACGTGGAAATGGACACGCTGCTGGCAGTACCCGTAGGAATCTAAATACACCCCAATATAGACGCCATAAGGATCCTAATCTTGATGGTGTTATAGATGAGGCTGATGTTGCCATTCTAAATGAATACTCTGGAAAGATGTTTCGTCCTAACTATGAAATGAGTGGATATTCTAATGTTTCAGGTGGTCATACTTCTATATCTACTGGGGTTTTGTTAGAGCCTGAACCATACTCATTAAATGCTTATGTAGTTTACCAAATAGAGTATGGCGGTGGATATAATAGTGAAACTGGTGAAATACATCTACTAAAAGATTTCCCAGAAGGGGCAACTCCCTATATAGATTACTTTCATCGTATAGAACCTAGTCCTGGCGAGCCTATACGAATTCATATTCGTCCTAGCCAAGAGGATGCACCACCAATATTTGTACCTAAGACTTTTCAGGGTAAGGTAGGTAAGGTAGGCATAAAGTTGTTCTGGGATATAGATAATAAAATAAGTCAGCTTGTACAGTATAGACTATACCGTAAATTAGTATGTGAAAAAGGACCTTATGATGGAACCGGATGGAATATGATACAAGATGAGCCTCCAGTTATGCTGCTAGACAAACCCCTATGTAGTGATTTCCTTGATAATACAATCTATAAACCCGGAACTTATCAGTACAAGTTAGAATTATATTTACCACCTCCTCTTGATGCAGAAGAAGCATATAACTTGACACTTACTTATCCAGAGATCCTTGAAGTAACTGTTACTCATGAGGATATTGTTCAGATGGGATACTAGGAATGTATTACAAGTAAGAGAAATGAGTTCTGATAAATAATGAATCTAATAGGGGTTGATAGTCTTGGCCGAGGCTACGCGATCTTCTGAAGTATATGAAGAACTAAAAGAGGTGTGGGCTATAGATACCCATGAGCATATAGGTAATGCCTTTATTGGGTCAGATAGTTTAGAGCCAGTCACCGATACATTGCAGAACGATCTTATTGATTTATTGCTTGGAATTTATGTGAGAACTGGACTCATATCCGCGGGTATGAATCCTAAGATGCTTATTAGTTTGTACGAGGATAAGCAGCGCGATCCTGAAGAGGCGATGAGTGAGATACTTAAATATCTGCCATATATAGAAGGTACATCTGTCGACAAGGCTTTATTTATAGGACTGCGTGGGCTTTATGGATTTGACGAAGCTCATATTGACGAGTCGAATTGGAGATCATTGTCCAAGCGGATAAAGAGAGCATATGAAAATAGCGTATATACTTGGTGGGAAAAGGTCTTTACGCAGGCTAGGGTAGAAAGGGTATTAAGGACTGTACGTTTATTATATTTCAAAACTTATAGACCTATACCTGCCTTTTTTTGTGAAGCGATAGATTCAAGACTTTTTACGCTGTTTCCGTTATATATAGTATAGTTTCGCAGTCGCCATACCCTACAGAGATTCTATCTTCTCAGTTAGGAGTTACACTAGAGACCTTAGACGATTATATCGAATATGTGCATAATGCCTTTCGCTACTTTAAAGATAATGGTGTTGTTGGACTTAAGGTTACTCTAGCTTATTCGCGTAGATTGGACTTTGATAGGGTATCACGGAAGGCAGCTGAGAATGTTTTTAAGATTCTTCCTGAAAGGCGAAGTGCAATAGAGTAAAAAGCTTTCCAAGATTTTATTATGGGAGAGGCTGTACTTGCAGCTATAGAACTCGGCCTCCCTATTCAAATTCATACTGGTTTGCGCGAAGGTGCGATAGGTATTATAGATACAAACCCAGCATATATTAAAAGTTTTCTAACTCGAAAAGAATTCTCAAATGCGCGTTTTATCTTGCTCCATGGTGGATTCCCATATATGGGAGAAACCGCATTTCTCGCAAGGAATCTTCCTAATGTGTATATAGATTTTTGTTGGTCACAAATATTAAGTTACCATGCTACTAAAGAATGGCTTGCAAAGTCGAACCAGATGGTACCAGCTAATAAGGTAATGGTCGGGGGTGATGTATTCTCCGTATAACATTTCTATGGAGCAATGAAGTTTACTCGAAGGATAGTGACTGAAGTATTATCTAACTTTGTAGAAGAGGGGGATATTACTCTGAAGCAGGCAGCCTTAACTGGAAAGCTGATATTAAGAGAAAATGCGAAAAGCTTGTTTGGATTGAGTAGGGGGGTGATTTAAGTTTCATATGGTACTTTCTCATAGAACTCTAATAAAAAATTTGCTAGTATAAAAAGGGGGATGAGAAAATGAAATGCATTGGTTTCATAACCTTGAGTATGTTGGTGCTGTTATTAATAGTATGCGGTATAAGTTGTGCTAATGATGTATTTATTCCAAAGGCAAGTAAGGATATTCAGTGTGATGCCGAGTACACTGGTGATGCATGGCCAGGTGGGAGGACATGGTCTCTACTAAATGTACCTCAACCTGGGGTTGCAACCCCTAATGGTAGCTGGATCAATTGCGATATAGATTTTGTTAGGTATTCGAGTAAAGGTGCGTTTTCTATACCAGAACAATTTTAAAGGTTATACGAAGAAGTAAAAAAGGAGGGTTATTAATGAAAGAAGTATATCAGAAGGATATATATCAGGGCGGTGTTGAGGAAGAAACCAGGAAGTTTAGTTTAGGCTCATCAATTGTTTTTGTAATTTTACTAATTGCCATTACTCTTATTTTCACACGTATAGTTCTACAATGGGGATTGAAGATTGATTCACCAAATACAATGCAAGTACCGAATCCTGCAGGAATGGTTGCTTTAGTGATAGTGTTAGCTCTTTGGAATCCTTTATTAGGGAGGATGATTAAGGGCCTAAAGCTTAATAGAATTCAAATTTTCGCATTATATTTAGCAGCTAGCACATCTGCAGCCTTTATGTTCAGGTGGTCACAATTTGCAGTGAGTTGGTTTTGGTATTCGCTTGAAGCCATAGGTAAACCGACCGCAAATTGGGTTCCCCTTTGGAATGACATACCATCTTTTATCGCTCCACACACTGAAGAAGTATTGCTACCAATGCTTCTTGGTGAGTCAACGGTACCGTGGGGGGCTTGGATCGGTCCTATAATAATGTGGACCATATTTATGGCGGCAGTATTTGCAATTTTATTCTTTACAGCTGAGCTGTTTAGAAAAAGGTGGCAGGACGAGGAACATCTAACATATCCGTTAAGTATCCCTATACAGCTACTAGTCGATGGAACGCAAGAGGAAAAAGGAGCTCATGTTTCCTCCTTAAAAGATAAATATATTTGGATAGGACTTGCAATAGCCATAGTGTGGGAGGGGTGGATACAATTACAACAGACATTTCCGTGGTGGCCTGCTTTTAACCCGCTAAAGTCTCTGGCAAATACGTTTTCTTACTTAATGTATAATTTTGATCCTATAATGCTCTCTCCTTATTACTGGGTCAATGGGTTTGTACTACGGGGTGTAGGAATCGCAGGCTTTGTGCCTATAGAGCTTCTTTTTAGCGTGGTTGTGGGTAGTGTGTTCTATATGATTTTTGTGCGAATAACTGGTGCAATTAGTGGTTGGCCTAAATCCATGCCTTATTGGAAGCAATTATGGTTAGGAGATATCGGAGGGCCATTTCAGACATTTGCAGGTCTCACACTAAGTATTTTAATGATTTGGAGGAATCGTGAGCACATCGTCGCGATTTTTTCCGACGCGTTTGGGACTAGCAAATCTAACGGAGGGCGAAACTATGACGGAGGTATAAGTAACAAATTAATAGCCTGGGGACTTATAGCTAGCACAATAATCATATTCCTCTTTTTAATCGTCTTTCTTAAGGCTGGGCTATTTGTAGGATTGTTTTTTACCGCACTCTTTGTCATAGAGCCAATAGCGTATTCTAGATTTAGATGCGAATTCGGATGGGCGTCATTAGAAGGACTATGTTATACAGGGTCTTGGGCTCAAAGATTCATTGTTCCGTTAGTTGGAATGAGGGGATTAGGGCCACGAAATGCTATCGTTGATTCTAGAACATATTTTCTACAGATCGGGACATCTAGTAGCACCCAGATAGGTGGTTTGGTTTTAGAAGGATATAAGATGTGTGAAGGGACTAGGGAAGGCGAGCGCTTGATACCCATATCCATGATGGCGTCTCTAATTTTAGCAGTTGTCGCGTCTATTATAATGGCTTTATTTATCCTTTACAGAGATGGAACTGGTATGTATCCTCGTGTCAGAGCTTGGGGAAATTATGGTGTGCATCCATGGCAGATTCTAGGAGAAGATATAGGAGAAGCTAGTGACTTTTGGTCTACCCTTAGTAAAGCGGAACTAAAATATATAATTGCAGCGTTATCAGGGGTATTATTCTTTGTTTTTGCTTCACAAATGTGGTCAAAGTTTTCATGGTGGCGTATATCACCTGTAGGCTTAATCCTTGGCTCAAATGCAGGTGGCACTATGATCTTAACGTGGATCATACGCTCAATAGCTATTAGATGGTTCGGACATAAAGCTGATAAGCTTTTAAAAAAGGTTTTTGCTGGCATACTGATCGGAGCGAGTTTTATAGAATTTATGGGATATGCTGTTCGTAGGTTTATTTTATAAGTTTCTTATGCGTAATAAGATATATTCTTTATACAAGACAAGGAATGCTATGGGAGTAGCGTTGCCTTTTAAAGTAAAACGTGCTGAACTAGATAAAGAGTGATTTAAGCTTCATATATAATTTTGGTATAAAAGTCCCATTTTATTTCTATTGCTGTAAAGAGGAAATGATAAAATGAAACGCATTGGTTTCACAGTCGTGAGTATAGTCGTACTTTTATTATTAGCATTTAGTATAACTTATGCTAATGATGTATTTATCTCAAAGGCAAGTAAGGATATTCAATGGGATGCAGAGTATACTGGTGACGCCTGGCCAGATGGGAGGACATGGTCGTTATTGAATATACCTCAGCTTGGGGTTGTAGGTCCTAATGAAGATGAACCGTTTAATATTAATACTGTTGATAATGAGAGCGGACTATGCTTTCAGAATAGCTGAAAGGTTGATCCGGCTAAGGGATGGACGGCAGAAATCAGGGCGAAAGTTAATGAGATATCTGATCAAGGCCATACCATAACATTGGAGTTACGTGACGGAGTCTATAACTCACGAATAGGTGCGTTTAAGACCACTCATCTAAAATATGAAAAGGATGAAGGCGGAAATGCTTATTACACTATGGATGTAACTGGGTGGCATGCATATAGGGCAGTTCGTAAGGGAACGAACTTTAGCATATATGGGTGACAACCCAGTTGTAGTAATAAGTTCTTCAACGCATACAGCGCCAGCAAGTGGGCTAAATTTTATAAGATTTGGCGACGGAACGGGTGGTAGCTGGATCAATTGTGATATAGATTTTGTTAGGTATTCCAGTAAAGGTGCTTACTCCATACCAGAACAAGGGAAATAATGAGTTTAAACTATAGAGAAGGTAAGACTAAACCAATACCAAGAGGATAGCGTATTCTCTTTTAGAGAATACGCTATCCAACACTATTAAAGTCCCCATGAAGCAATCTGTTAAAATATTTAAGGCAGAATTCAGATTATACTCAATACAAAGAGGTGTTTGTCTCCATGAAGATTCAAGGTCTCTTATATGATATTGCTAGAGGTTTGCGAGGAGATGTAAAGTATATTGAAGAGCTGATACCTAGGTTATCATCGTATGGCTATAATATGTTGGTGCTTCACCTAGAATATAGGTTTCAGTTTCGGAGTCATCCAGTTATAGGCCCTGAGGATAGTCTTAGACCTGAAGATGTAGTATATCTTGATAGTATCGCTAAAGAATACGGAATTGAACTTGTACCTTGTGTGAATTGTGCAGGACACTGTGAAGGAATATTATTACTTGAGAAGTATAAGTCCCTTGGTGTTGATCCTACAGGGATGACTAAGGCAGTAGAACAGCTCATAGTCAAAGATCTAGGAGCTTTAAACTTAATTAAAGAACTCTATACTGACATCATGAACTCTTTTTCTTCAAAGTATCTTCATATAGGAGGCGATGAAGTCAGACGACTCAATGTTCAGCTTCCCCACTTGAGTGAGGAAGAACGCTGGCCTATTGCTCTGGAACACGTCCTCTCTATAATTGATTTTGTCAAGGAACGAGGGAAGATCCCCATGATATGGGGAGATATGTTTCTCAAGCATAGAGAGTGTATTAATAGGGTTCCAGATGATGTCATCATATGTGATTGGGAATACTTTGATAGACCCTCTCGAAGTGGTCCAGGGAATATAGGAGGGCAACGTTTCTTTAAGGAAGC
>DIRN01000070.1 GCA_002426645.1 Firmicutes bacterium UBA5435
CTCAAATAGAGAGACCGCCAACAATAATATACGGAGTAGCGACGAGTATTCCAAAGTTAGGAGTGGCTATAGCTACTACCTCCATTATAGTGGGACAAGTACTTGCAGCATCAATAATAGATCACTTAGGTCTCTTTGGATTAAAGAAGATCCCGTTTAACTGGTACCAACTTCTAGGCCTTATTTTCCTATCCATTGGAGCGAAATTACTACTTAATAATAACTAATCTCTCCCTTAACGATCGGTATCAATTTCGCTCCATAATCCTTTCATCTTCACAAGCCCTTTGATCTTTTAATTAGTAAACAGTATACAGAAGAACAAGTTATCACAGTATTACAACAATATAATCCTTGGTGGAAAAGTCCGAATGCAATCCTAGAATATTCTAAACCCTTAAAAGCTCCGCACCAGTCATGACTTCACCTTCATTTTGTCATTTGTACTAATGTTATAATTTACTATAGTATAAATGTCAAATAAGACGGTCATATCTTTACGCTAGTCTTTTCTCCCGCTTTGTTCTTTTCATTCGTATCTACACTTTTATTTACGCATCAAAAGAATGAGAACCTATTGATGTTGGAAGCAAGTAGGCGGTACGGTAGAAACAACAGTCTATAGACATATCGTCTGCTTTTTATCAAGTTTCTACAGCCCGTATTAGGCATTTTAAAAAGCGGAGAGAACACCAGAAAAAAGTGGATGAGGCCATTGAGCTGCCAAAGGGAAAGATTCTATGTGAAGTAAAATACCGTAACGACTCGTCTATTCCGGCGTTACCTTTCTTGTATATACTTGGAAAAGCAGATGGTAACAGTGTTAGAATGTAGTGAACAGTACTTGGATATTATATTCTTTAATGTGTAGCTGCAGGGCAAAGAGGGATCTTCCCATTCTCCTGAAGCCATGCAAGAGTATCTTTAATTGATTCTCTTATTGGACGTGCGGAATACCCAAGTTCTTGAGCTGCCTTCTTGTGTGTGGTAAGGGAATTGCTAGCTAGTGTAAATATTGAATATGAAGTATATAATGGTTGTTGCTTTCTTATCATGTAATATAACTCTGACAGCGGAGCAGTTAGCTTGGCTAACCAGAAAGGAACTTTCAGCTTAGGAGCCATAAGTCCAGTCTCTTCTTGAAGGATCTCTAGTATTCTCTTTACTGTTATCTGCTCCCCTGATAATATATAATTCTCCCCTTTACGACCTCTTTCACATGCCAGCACTATTCCTCTAGCAACATCTCTTACATCTACAAAATCATAAGCACCATCAATATACGCAGCTAGCCTTCTATTTACAAAGTCAACTATTAACTGACCTGTATTTGACAACTTGTATTCATATGGACCAATGACACCTGTAGGGTGAAGGATAACTGCATCAAGACCCCTATCTACTGCTTTAAATACTTCTTTGGTGGCCTCTGCCTTTGATTTTCCGTAATTACCAACGACTTTTGATTCGTCGAAATCTTTATTTTCAAGGATAGGAGTGCCATGTGGCGGTTCTGTAAACGCATGAATTGAACTCACATAAACAAGGCGTTTGACTTTAGTCTCTATGCAAGCATCTATTACATTCTTTGTACCATTAACATTTACCTCATGCAGTAATCTCTTCTTTCCTGACCCTATAGATACTATACCTGCCAGGTGATAAACGACCTCTGCTCCAGTAAAAGCCAAAATCAAAGAATCCATATCTCGAAGATCACCACTAACAATCTCAACATCAAGGTCTTTTATACAGGAAAAGTCTTCAGAGGGTGGCACTAGTGCACGAAGTTTTTTACCTTCTAAGAAAGGCTCTCTTAATAATGCATTCCCAATATGTCCTGTAGCTCCAGTAATGGCGATCATCGAATCACCTCCAGATAAAAATGATATCTGTAGCTCTTTAGTTGATCTTTGATCCATATGTTCGTTTCCTTGGATCTACTTTCTTATCAAACTTTGTTGGATCTTTAAAGATATAGGGTAACTTCTCTATATCCTCTTTATAATCTATATTTATAGGGTCCTCTTTAACCACTGCAACTTGAGAGCTGGTCCCGAGTTTTTCATATATAATTGGTAGGAAGTCTTCGTTTATCTCATACCCAATTGAATTTCTACCTAGATTTTTAGCTGCTAATGAAGTAGTTCCGCTACCTAAAAACGGATCAAGGACTGTATCGCCAACAAAACTGAACATCTTAATAAGACGTCGCGGTAATTCTTCAGGAAACATGGCTAAATGCTTGTTCTGCTTTTCTCCTGGAAAATTCCAGTGGCCTTGAAAGTATTCATTCCATTCTTCCCGAGTTAATTTAGATTCTTCTTTAATCTCTTTACTGATCTTAGGGGCAGTCCCATGCTTTTTAAAGAGTAAGATGAACTCATAATCTATCTTAATGATACCATTCCGGGGGTATGGATAGGAACCCATTATTATGGCTCCACCAGTAGTATTAACGGTTGTAACCTTCTGCCATATGATAGCTCCCATGTAATCAAAACCAATAGTTTCACAAAACTTTATTATCTCTGTTCTAATAGGAATAATCTTGTACCTACCGTAGTAAACAGCACGGGCAAATTGATCTCCAATATTTACACATAAACGGCATCCTTTATGTAAGACCCTATGGCACTCTTGCCACACTAAATTCAGATTATTTATATATTCTTCATAGGTATGGTTAAATCCTATCTGCTTATCACTGCCATAGTCCTTTAACTGCCAATAAGGTGGAGATGTTACTACTAAATGAACTGATTCATCTTCAATTCTTTTCATCTGCCGCGAATCACTGATTATTATCTTATGATTAGTTTGTTCAATACACATATTTTATCCGTCCTTTAGAGTAACCTACTGTAAAAAAGGGGGGATAACGAGAAATGGAAAAAAATGGAGCCGACGACCGGATTCGTAAAGGCCGTTTTTCAATTTCTCTCAAAAACCATATCCCCTGCTATAGGTACCTTTCTTGATTTTCATAACCCCTTAAAATGCCTGTTTTTTGGCCTATTTTCGTGGGGTTGTGTTATGGTTGTGTTATTTATATCATGAATAATTCGTTGATTTTTTCAACGGCTTTAGCCTTCTGTTCTGGCATTACGTGAGTATAAATATTCATGGTTGTAGTTATATCAGTATGGCCCATTAATTTTTGTACTGTTTTAATGGGGACATCTGCCTCAAATAACCTAGTAGCATAAGTATGTCTTAATGAATGAAACTTAATTTCTCTTATTTTAGCTTTCTTTAAAACTGTTTTAAAACTCCTAGGAAGTTTCCTAGGGTCCAAAGGATTCCCTATTTTATCACAGAATATATAACCCTGGTCATTATATACATCCCTATTCTTCATTTTTAATTCACGTTGTTCTTTTTTATGCTTATCCAAGCCTTTAAAGATATTATCAGGGATTGGGACCGTTCTGGTACTGCTTTTTGTCTTAGGTGATTGCTCTAACAATGTTCTTTTACTGTTACCTTTCTTATCATGGAGCATTACTGCTTTTATGGTCCTGGATACGTGGAGGGTTTTATTAACTACGTCTATATCACTCCATTTAAGGCCCAGAAGTTCCCCTAGTCTTAACCCTGTACCTATTGCTAGGGTAAACCCCATTTGGTACTTATGGCCCTGGATGGCCTTTAAAAACTTTTGTTGTTCTTCTACTGTAAAGACTGTAAAGGATTCTTCTTTAGATTCTTTAGGTAAAATGACCGCCTTAGAATAATTTTTATATATGTAATTCTGTTGTAATGCAGATTCCAGGCAAGTATGAATAACTTTATTGATGGTCTTAACTATGCTTATGGACTTATCTTCTTGTAACATATCATTATAATAACTTTGGAGGTGAGTAGTTCTTAAATCAATTAATTTTATATCCCCTATTGGTGAATCACGAATATAATTTCTATATAAACTTTCATACCGTTCAAAGGAGGATGGCTTTAAGTCATTGTACCTAAACTCAAAGAGCCAAGTATGAAACCATTTGGATAAAGTGATTTCATCATCAGCAGGTATAAGACCGATATTATTCTCATATTGGTATTTGGTCATTTTCTCTAATACTTCTGTTTTAGTCTTGCCATAGAATTGCTTTCTTTTTATCCTGCCCTTATCATCATACCCTATGGACAGAGTTCCCCTCCAACCCTTATAATTTCCATTCTGGTAATACTTTTGGATAGAACCTTCCCCATTAGCTTTTTTGGCCATGTGTATTCACTCCTAACTTAATCTTATTTATGTCAACCCTCAAAGTTGAGGACTGATAAATAACCCCAATCCAAACTGGATCAGGAAACCCGAAAACTCGGGACACCGACTGAAAGAACTAGCCGTCCCCAAAGTTGGGGTGAGTTAAATAACTAATATTTATTTGGAAGAGTCTGCTAAGCTGAAAAGTCAGCCGAGCGAATTATTACCCCTATAACGGTGGCCTTATTACCTAATGGTATTCACCTGTTTCCCTTTCAATCTATGAAGTTTAAAGTCTACGAATTCACGTAGTTCCTTCATTAGTTCTTCATACTGACCCTTCGTTAACTCTATGGATTCTTTTGGGGTTAGATAGATTTCATATATGGGATCTTCATTGGTTATATCTTCTTCACCATAAGAGAACATTCTAAAGTTATATCCATACTGTTTTAAAAGGCTTTCAAAGGATTCCATGGCTTTTACTTCTTTGGCTAATTTTTCAGAATCGTAGATTATATCCCACTTCTGAAAAACATTTTCAAAAAAGCTATCAATGGGTACATTTAAAGCGTTAGCTATGGCAATTAGTGTATCTGTATCTATCTTTTGTCTTCCAGTTTCTATTTTACTAATAGTGGATTGGTTTATTTTAAAACCATTGTTAGTCATTATTTCAGCTAATTTATAAGTGGAAAGTCCTTTTTCAGTTCTTAACTCTCTAATTTTATCTTTAATGTTCAAGAAGATCCCTCCCTTGATAATAATTATAATTCTAAAATGGCATTAATGCAAGTAATTTTAAGCAAATAAGAGAAAAAAGAATGTAGTTTACTTCTTCAAGTCTAGTTCGGACTTGCCAACACCATTGATTAATTCTATAATAGAATTATGGAGGTGATGATTATGGCTTTAGGAATTAAGAAGAGGAGAGAAGAAAAGGGTATATCTCAATATGACCTAGCGGCATCAGTTGGAATGACACAATCTCAAATTTCTAAAATAGAAAGTGGTAAACGAAACGTAAAAGCCAACGAATTATTACAAATAGCCCAAGCCCTAGATTCTACAGTAGAAGAATTATTTTTAGCTGAAAAATGAGTTCTCATCTCAATTACCACAAAGAAAGGAGGTTAGCTTAAATGGAGGTAATAAGAGAGATTCCAGGAGTAAAGAACATTTCTAACATGATAGAGAATCATAAGAAGAATATCCAGAGAAAGACTTTAACGGTTAAGGAGTTGGCCCAGGTATTGGGGACCAGCGAGAACAAGGCCAGGCAATTAACACATTCAAAGGGTTTCCCTGTATTGGTCCTAGGTCATACAAGATTAACACTCATATCCCAATTGGACGCCTGGTTAGAAGATAATATAGGAGAAATATTTTAAAACAAAGGAGACCTTTAAAATGATTGAGTACAGATTAGAAGAAATATCAGATAAATTAGATAAAGCGGAAACAATGTTAACACATTTGATACAGACTTATTATTTTAGTGAAAAGCCTAATCCTTACCTATTACTAGATGGGAGAGTATCACGAGACGATTCAAGACGGGAGGACGTTCTAAAGTGGAACCAGGACTATACTTTCATATATCAATTTATAAACGTTGCTTATGACTATCTGGACGAAAGTTCAAGGCTTATAGAAAGTATAATCAATGATTGTTAAAGAAGGAACCTTGATTTCTTAATTCTTTGGAAGGAAGTGTTTAAAATGACGAATGGATCTGCCATAGGATATATGATTATAGCGGCTAGGAAATTGAAGTTAGATGAGAAGACCATAAAAGAATTAGAATCCTTAATAGAATATGTCATGGATATATATACAGAAGACGAGGCAGAATCAGTCTATCAAGAGGGAAGGTGAGCGTATGACAAATATAGACAAAGACTTACAATGTATAAAAGAATTTTACGAGAAATATAATATATTTCCATTGGTTAAAATTGCAGGGGATAATAACGAAGGACTGGACCCTAAAAGGCCTATAAAAGGCGTGTCCTGGAAGGATAAGCGAAACCATATAACTTCTGTTGATGCCTTTGGAGAGGCCTATAAGAATCATAAAGCGTGGTCGTTAGTATGTGGAGAATCTTCTAACATTATGGTACTAGATATTGATATTGATAAAAGTCTTCCTTATAGTGAGCGAAAGTCATTCGCTTTGGATGAAAAATTAGATCCGCTTTTACAAGAGGCGGATCTAACGGAAGAAGAAATACAACAAGTTAAAAGTACCCTAACAATAAAATCCCCTAACGGTGGTTATCATTTATATTTTAAGTATAGACCAGGGTTAAAAAACCGTAGTAGCTTTAAAGGGACGTGCGACTTCAAGACCGAAGGTGGATTAACAACGGCTCCTTATACTATTATACCAGATGATGGCGGTAAGTTAAAGCGTTACCAGCCATTTAATGATAAACCCATTCAAGAAATGTCAGACAAGTTATTTGACTTCCTATATACCTTAATAGGAGAGACGTCTAAAAGAGGACCTGGAAGGCCAAAGGATACCTTCGCTAACGACTTAATAAACCTAAAGGGAATGAAGGACGGAGACGGAAGAAACACTGCATTAAACGAAACATTATATAAATGGTCCATGAGGCATAATCTAACCGATTTAACACTAATTAAAATATTAGCCAAGTCTATAAATGAAGAAGTCTTCGGAGAACCAGAAGAAGGCTGGGAGGCAACGGCAGAGAGCGTATGGAAGGCAATGCAAGAAGGCCCTTCCCTTCCCATATGGGAGCGTGGTAACTGCTATTATAAAGCTACCAATAAAGGTGGAAATATGGCCATAAGTAACTTTGTAATAAAGCCTGTTAAATATATAAAGTGTAGGGATTACCCAGACGAAAACGTCTTTACAGCAAGGTTACATACTCAAGATGGCGAGGTTATAAAGAGAACCTTTAAGCCAAAGGACTTAGACAACAAGAATAAATTTTTAGACATAATAAACAGTTTAAATACTAGGTTTATAGGTAAAGTGGAAGACCTGCAATATATTAAAACCCTTATAAACGACCAGGTAACCGAAGTAATAGAAGGGTTTAAGATGGGAGGGATGCATAAAATAGATGATGCCTGGTATTTCATAAGTGAAGGCGGAGCATTAGGCCCAGATGGGAATATAGAAGACGATATAATACAAATCCCAGGGGAAGGCATTAAAAGTAACATATTAACACATGACCCCATTACCAAAGAAGAATTAAAAGAGATTTCTCCATTGCTTTTTAACTTCAATGGCCCTGCCATAACTTCGGGGATAATGGGATACATGGGAAGTCTATTCTTAAAAGAAAGATTAATAAAGGATTATAAAACAAAGTTCAATCACTTATTAATAATAGGTGAGGCTGGAGCAGGGAAAACGGAAACTGTAGAAAACATAATCATTCCAATACTAGGAATTACCTCAAGTATTGGGTCAGCTAGTGGGGTAACTAAATTTGTAATGGATAAGATGGCAGGAAGTACTAATATCTTTCCTTACATAATAGACGAATATAAGCCTAGTCAATTAAAACAGACAACAAAAAATGAAATATCTAATATGTGCAGATCCATTTATGACGGCCTTACTTCAGCGAGAGGAAACGAGAAACAACAGCTTAATGAGATACTTCTTTCTTCCCCTTTAATTCTAATTGGTGAGGCGTCAACAGATGAAACAGCGGTAATTGAAAGAAGTTTACTCCTTACCTTCTCCAAGATGGAGAGTTCAAGGTATACTGAAGGATTTAAACGATTAAAGGATACAAATCTATTACCAAAGTTAGGAAGGGGGTTATTGGATAATGCTTTACAGATTAGCAACGAAGAATTAACAGCCATAGTAACAGATATACAAGTATTATTAAAAAGAAGTGATATTAAAACACATAGAATCTTAACTACATTAGAGGTTACCATGATAGGGATATATATGTTAGAAAGAGCGTACGAAAGACTAGAATTAGACTTCGAGAAAGAAACAGGAGTAAAGAAAGAAGACGTCTTTAATATACTCCATAAGAATATTAAAGAAGAAAACCTAGGTGGGACCGATAAAACTAAAACCATGGTGGAGAAGACTCTAGATTATATGAGCCAAGCATTAGGGAAGTTATCTACATATGAATGTAATAGGGATAATGTTTTAGCACTGGGTTATATAAACAAGTCGGACGTTGGTATAAGGATAGACAATATATGGCCAGAGACTACCAAGTACATGAAGGACCATGGAATAAACGTCAATGAGTTATTGAACCGAGATGACTTTAAGAAACAATTAGAGAAAACACCTTATTTTATGGAGCGTGGTAAAAATATAAACCATTTTATAACCGATACAAAGACTAGTAGTAGATTCACGATTCTAGACATGGCCGTTATGGAACTACATGGAATTAATGTAGATGGCTTTAAACGGTATATAGAAAACGCGGAAAAGTTTAAGCAACCTCCCACATCTAACATATCTAGAGTCAAATAATACACATAATATAAACAAATCCTAAAACGTATTATTTGTAAAATTAATGATAGCAAGGGTCTACAACCTATATAATATATATAATACTAATAATACTATTTATATATATAGTATATAAGAATTAATTAATAATTACGTTATAATAAGTATTTAATTAATTAATAGATTGTAAGTGTCTATGCCTAAAAAAAATGTATTATTTGTATCGAACCGTGCAACCTTAGGCTACGACTGCCTTCACGTGGTATTATGCGGTTGTATTCCCTGTATTAATAATACATTATAGAGTCTATAACATAGGGATTCTTTGGGATTCACGTGATATAAAATAGTACCCCTATCAGAAAAACCGTTTTACCTGGGGAAACTAGGGACCGGCGAGGGGTAGTAAGACAGTAGAGATTTTTATGGTGTATGCGTGAGGTATGGGACCAAGAAGATAAGGCCCTAATCTTAAAAGAATTTTAACTTTAGTTAAGGCCTAGGATTACCTGGTCCCCTAACGTCTATGATTGGAACGTATCTTATAATATCTTATAACATCTTATATGTTTTTTGATATATGAGATATTCGTAAGACTAGTCATAGTAACGGTTAAGGAACTTCTTATCTTATATATCTTATATACTTTAACTTTCTTTACAGTAAAAATAAGAATTGAAAAAAAGTTCTCTTTATTTATAAGAATTTATTATTATAGTATGTTCGGCAAAATCCTGTAAAGCCAGTGATGGAGCGGATGGACGTATATCTCATATACTTTATCTTATCTCATATAAAATGGGGGTTATAAGATATACTTTACCATAATATGGAAAGGATGTGACATTCAATGAGTAAAACCGAAGTAATGCGTTATATAATTCAATGTATGGGAAGGAAGAATCTTCACGATAATCTTTACATGGATACTATAACATCAAAAAGAAGGAATACAAATAAACAAAAATACTTCTACTATGACAGCAGGACAAAGAAACGTAAAGACGGGTCTTATGAAGTGCATCCTGTTGGTCTAACTGATATACAAGTCTTTATATGTTGTCCTTTGTGTCATGAATTCCATGTTCATGGGAGAGGAGACGGAGGAAGGGTACCGCATTGTAAAGACTCTTCTTTAAAAGTGACTTATTATGAGATAGTAAAGTCAGAAAAGGAGGCCTTAGAATGAAATGTATCATGGTAGAGCATAATGACGGGTATTTTAATATATCGGGAGCAAGTACCGAAGAAGATTGGGAAGAAGTCCAAGCAATAGCGGAAAAAGTAGAAGACCGAGGTCCTTTACTAGGTTGGAAACCTTATACGAGGGTTTATAAAGTATACATTCGACAGTGGACCGAGCTAGTAGAATTATGGTATTTCGTAGAGGCTAATATTATATAATATAAAGCCTTTGTGACTTCGTGGGGGGGTCCGTGGTGACGTTTTAAAGCCCTTCATAGGGTTATTACATAGGCATAAATACAAATGGATTCTAGAGAGGTTTAAAGACTTTAGAATCCATGATATATCAAAGTGATCTTTATACGTGGGAAGGTGTTTTAACCGAATGAAAGATTACTCAAAGCAAGATTACTTTTACCTCTAAAATACCTCACAAAGCAAGATTACTTTTACCTCTAAAATATCCTTATTCCCTTTAGATTACTTTTACCTCTTTAAAACCCTTCTTTCTTCGGGTTGTGTTACGGTTGTGTTATTCTTAGTGACTTACTATCTTTCAAATGTGCTTTTAGCAGGGGTTTTAATGCTTGTAAATAAAGATGGAGCCGACGACCGGACTTGAACCGGTGACCTGCTCATTACGAGTGAGCTGCTCTACCAGCTGAGCCACGTCGGCATACTCTTAGCTTAAATAAAATGGAGCGGATGACGGGATTCGAACCCGCGATCCTCGGCTTGGGAAGCCGACGCTCTACCACTGAGCCACATCCGCTCATTGAAGAATAAGAATTCTTCACCTTGCAGATATAATTATAACCCACTAGGAAGTCTTAGTCAACCCCTGCATCATAAAATTTTTGTAAAGGCATATGGCTTACCCTCTCACCAGTTACCATGTAAATAACGCGTTCACAGATATTAGTAGCATGATCAGCAATTCGTTCTAAATATCTAGCTACAAAGAGTAGATTTATAGCCTGTGTAGCCTTTTTAGCGTCCTGGCCCTTCAATATCAACTCATCAAAGAGCATAGAATAAAGACGATCTACATCATCATCCCTCCTTATTACCTCTTTT
The DNA here is from genome assembly GCA_002426645.1 of Firmicutes bacterium UBA5435. Taxonomy (GTDB): domain Bacteria; phylum Bacillota; class UBA5435; order UBA5435; family UBA5435; genus UBA5435. The sequence continues at coordinate 10,960 of DIRN01000070.1, forward strand.
GCGACCTCTAATTCCCTTTTTACAAAAGAATCAAGCGCGTCCTTTACCATCCCGAGAGTTATATCCCCCATACGCGGTATATCGATTAATGGTTTAATTAAAGGTTCATTACCTATTCTTATTGTAGTTTCAGCTATATTTACTGCATTATCTGCTATTCGTTCAAGATCTGTCACTAGTTTCATCACTGTACTCACAACTCTGAGATCAGCTGCTAGAGGAGATTGAAGGGCCAGGAGTTTTATACATTCTTCCTCAATGGAACTTTCCATAATATCAACAGCCTCATCATCGCTAATTACCTTATGTGCAAGTTGTAAATCCTGATCCGTAAGAGACTGGATAGCCTCATAGATCATTGTCTCTACTATGCTACTCATATCAAGGAGCCTTCTCGCCAAATTTTCTAGTTCATTATAGAATGACCTTCTCACGATTCATCCCCCTCTTTATCCAAATCTCCCTGTTATATAATCTTCAGTACGTTTATCTCGCGGCCTTTCAAATATCCTAGCTGTAGAAGCGCATTCTATTAACTCTCCTTCTAGAAAGAAACCAGTGTAGTCTGATATTCTCCCCGCTTGCTGCATGTTATGGGTTACTATTACTATAGTATACTTATCCTTAAGTTCATTTATCAGTTCCTCGATTTTCCCTGTTGATATAGGGTCCAAAGCAGAACAAGGCTCATCCATTAGCAATACTTCAGGCTCCACTGCTAAAACCCTTGCTATACAAAGTCGTTGTTGTTGTCCACCTGAAAGGGCCGAGGCAGGAGCTTTTAAGCGATCCTTTACCTCATCCCACAGTGCTGCATCACTCAGACTCTTCTCAACTACATCTTCTAGTTCAGAACGTTTCTTTACACCATGGATCCTAGGACCATAAGCCACATTATCAAAGATGGACATAGGAAAAGGTGTTGGTTTTTGAAAGACCATCCCCACTCTCTTTCGTACCTGAACCACATCGATTCCCGGATCATATATATTCTCATTATCTAGTAGCACGCGTCCCTTAATAGAGACATCAGGTATGATATCATTCATTCTATTAAGACTCCTGAGAAATGTAGACTTACCACAGCCAGAAGGTCCTATAAGAGCAGTAACTGAAGAGCTTGGTATCAACATACTTATACTCTTTAATGCAGCAAATTCTCTATAATAAATGGAGAGTTTCTGCGTCTCCATCTTACTAATGTACTTATTCTTAGTGCTCAAAGATTTTCACCCCTTATATGCTCGCGATGATAACTTTTTCCTAAGTAAATTCGCAGTCGTATTTATAATAAGAATCATAAAAACTAGGACAGTTGCTGTCCTATACGCATTTTCCATAGAAAGTCCCTCTGTAGTAAGGATATATAAGTGTATTGACATTGTCCTAGCTGGATCTAGAAGAGAATGTGGGATCTTAAGAGAGCTCCCAGCTGTAAGTAGCACTGCAGCAGTCTCTCCAATAGCTCTACCTATGCTAAGTATAATACCGGTGACTATCCCTGGACTAGCAGCAGGAAGCACTATATTTACTATACTCTCCCACATTGTGGCCCCTAAGGCCAAGCTCCCTTCTCTATAAGATCGGGGAACAGCCTTTAATGCCTCCTCTGAAGTTCTAACTATAGTAGGTAAGATCATAAAGGCAAGAGTGAGACCACCTGAGATTATAGACCAGCCTAAGCCCAACCATATAACAAAGAAGGTAAACCCGAATAAACCAAATATAATTGATGGGATTCCTGCTAAAGTCTCTGTTCCGAACCTTAATACCCTTATGAACCTTGTATCGCGTGAGTACTCATTAAAATAAATTGCTCCCCCTATTCCAATTGGCGTTGCAATGGCTATAGCCACTGCAGTCACGTATATAGTCCCAACTATAATAGGAAAGATACCACCCTCTTTTCCCATAGCTTCAGGTTTTCCTAGAAGAAAATCTAAAGAGATCCCTCCCACACCTTCTTTTAAGATATAAGACAATATGGATAAGAGCACTCCTATGGTAAAAAATGCGACAAACCACAAAATGCTTTTGAATACTTTACCCATAAGGATCGAGGTTCTCAACTCGTTACCTCCTGTTAAAGGCCATATTTGCAAGTACATTTAAGATAATTATCATGATAAAAAGGACTATACCTGTTGCAAAGAGTGCACTTTGATGATCCCCTGTTGCATAGCTCATTTCAAGAACCACATTTCCAGTAAGGGTTCTTACAGGTTCAAGGAAGAGCCAAAAGACTTTAAGAAAAGGGGATATATTCCTTTCTACCTGAGGTAGATGAGGTGTATTTCCTGTTACCATCAGAACAGCCATGGTCTCACCTATAGCTCTACCCATTCCAAGTATTATGGAAGCAGCTATTCCTGATCTAGCTGCAGGGAGCACCACCTTTATAGTAGTCTCCCATTCTGTAGCTCCAAGAGCTAGAGACCCTTCCTTATATTCCTTTGGTACTGCACGCATAGCATCCTCTGAGATATTAATTATCGTTGGTAGAATCATTATAGCTAGAATTATAGAACCAGCTAAAGCACTAAACCCTGTTCCACCTAAATACATTCTTATCATGGGTACAACGGCTGTAAGACCAAAGAAACCGTAAACCACAGACGGAATTCCTGCTAGAAGTTGTATAGTGGGTTTAAAGAGCCTTACCATCCATTCTGGTGCCACCTCTGCTAAAAAGATAGCACAGGCTACTCCAAGGGGGACACCAAAGAGAAGTGCTCCAAATGTTACAAAGATAGAACCTATTATCATAGGATACACTCCAAAGCGTCCCTTTGATGGCACCCATTCTCGCCCTAATATAAACGAGAATAGACCTTCTCGCCGTAATATAGGTAAGCCCTGCCAGAGAACGAATCCTGCAATAAGGAAGACTACTATCGTGGAAAGAAACGCACTTACTTTTAATATCTCCCTTTCACTATCCCCTCTCATATTTGCACCCCCTGATAAAACGTTATTAAGGTATAAGTATATACATTCCTCATCTTACTGTTATAAGGCCCTCCTCCTTACATATCCTCTGCCCCTCCTGACTCAATGCAAAGTCTATAAATTCCTTGATAAGCCCTTCAGGCTCTTTCTTAGTTAAGAGAATAAATGGTCTGGACATTTTATAATCACCAGCTTTAATGGTCTCTGGGTTAGGTACTACACCTTCTATGTTAAGAGCTTTAACTCGACTTTCCAGTGCTACTAGTGAGATATATCCAACGGCATTTATATCACCTGCTACTGTCTGTCTCACCGCTCCATTAGACCCCTGAATTATTATTTTATCTAAGAAATCATACGGACCCATTATTATCTCTTCAAATGCTCCTCGGGTTCCAGAACCAGCCTCTCTATTAACTACTGTGATAGGAGCATCTATACCCCCAATTTCTTTCCAGTTCCTTATTTCCCCTGTGAAGATCTTACGTACCTCTTCCATGGTTAATTCTGTAATAGGGTTAGCTGTGTTAACTATTATACCTATCCCATCCAGCGCAATGATAGTCTCAAAGAGACCTCTCTCATTAGATTTTAATTCCCTAGAACTCATACCAATATCAGCTGTTCCGCTTTGAGTAGATTTCACACCAGCACTTGAGCCACCGCCTTGTACATTTATCCGTACCCCTGAATGTTGTTTTTCAAATTCCTCACTTAATATTTCGGCTATAGGTTGAACAGATGTAGAACCTGCTATAGTAAGGTTGTGAACTTCCTCGCGTCCTACCATGTACATTACAGCTAAAATAATAAATACGATTATCCCTAAAAACTTAAACTTCAATAAAATCCCTCCTAACATATTTACGTTCGTTTTTATAGTAACACGCCTGTGTAATAGAAATATTACGGATTCATTAAATTATGTTATTATTTCGTTAAATCTTTGTTAAATGTAGAGGCTATAAAAAATTCAGGCAGGTATCTTATATAAGATACCTGCCTGAACTCTTTTTACGAAGTAAATAGATCTCTTACTGAATTAATAGTGTAAAGATAAATTCTGTACCTTCACCTTCACAACTCTTTACGATTATCTTATCACCATGGCGTTCAATTATATGCTTGACTATAGCAAGTCCTAAACCAGTACCTCCCATCTGACGTGAACGAGCTTTATCAACTCTATAGAATCTTTCAAAAATTCGCGAGAGATGTTCTTGAGGAATTCCCATGCCATTATCTGAGACCCTCACCTCTACCCTGGTGCTATTATCTATAACCCCTGCATATACTCGTACAATTCCACCTGCTGGCGTATACTTTACCCCATTATCCATAAGATTTATAAAGACTTGTCTAAGCATATCAGAATCAGCCATCACCAAGGGTAATTCCTCCGGGATATCCACCTCTACTCTTACACCCTTCTCTTTAGCTCGACCATTTATAACAGCTATAGAGTCCTCTATAACCTCAGCTAGATCAGTAGGTATAAGTATGACCTGAGTATCCTTAGATTCTATTTGTGATAAGTGAAGAAGATCTGTTAGCAGCCTAACGAGGCGATCGGATTCTCTCTGTATAATCCGAAGGAAGTGCTCAAGGGTCTGAGGATCTGACATGGCTCCATCAAGGAGCGTCTCTACAAAACCCTTAATTGAGGTAACAGGTGTTCGTAACTCATGAGAGACATTAGAGACAAATTCGCTCCTCATCCTCTCTAATCGTCGAATCTCTGTAATATCTTGAAGCACTGCTACTGCTCCCCTTCCCGTGGAACCAGCTATAGCTGTTACATGGCAAAGCAGAGTCCTTTGTACAGGAGTAAAGCTACGTACCTCTACTATGGTTTCTTCCTCTCTCCCTAGAACATCTATTAGTGCTTTTGTTAGATCATGATTGCGTATAACTTCTAAAATATGTTTTCCCATAGCCCATTTGCTGCTAATCCCAAAGAAGGTCTCAGTAGCCGCGTTCAGAAGTATGACAATGCCGTTATCATCAACAGCTATAACACCATCAGCCATATTCCCTACAATAGCCTCGATCTTGGACTTTTCATGAGAGATCTCATCAACCATATTCTTAAGATCAGTGGCCATCTGGTTTATACTATGACCTAGGTGACTTATTTCATCATCTCCTCTTACGCGTATCTTCCTTGTAAGGTCACCCTGACCAATTGCGTTAGCTACTTTAGATATCTCGATTAGAGGTTTAGATATAGTCCTAGCCATTAAAGATCCGAATATAAGAGTGAAAAAAACACATATGAGCCCGCTCCTTATAATAGCCCATCTGGTTTTAATAAGCGCCTCCTTTACCTGACTAAGAGGCAGAGCAAGACGAATAAAACCTATTAACTCTTCTTTGTCTCGGACTGCTATAGCAATATACTTCATATCTTGGTTCAGGGTAGCACTATAGCGTGTCATCATGCCGTAATCTTCAATTATAGCATCTTGTATCTCCGGTCTCATGAGATGGTTGTTCATATTCTTAGCATCTTCCTTTGAATCTGCTATTACCTTTCCTGAAGCATCAATAAGAGTGAGTCGTGCACCTAATTCGCTGCTCAGGTTCTGTATTTTCACACGCAAACCCTCTAGATCTACTGGACCATCTATAAATTCTTTCTGAAAGATCTCCCTTGTAAGTATAGCATTTGCCTTTAAACCTTCTTCAATATTTTCAAGGTAATCATGGTATATTATTATGCTCAAGTAAACACCTATAAAAAGTATCATAATTGCTGTCAGAGAGATATATGTGAGTATAAGTTTTCTCCTTATGCTTCTGCTCATGGCATATCCCTCTCGTTGAATCTATATCCTATACCATGGACAGTCTCTATATATTCAGGTCTAGCAGGGTCCTTCTCTATCTTCCTACGCAGGTGTCTTATGTGTACATCTACAGTCCTGGTATCTCCATCATAATCATATCCCCATATTCGCTCCATTAAGTGATCTCTTGTAAAGACCTTTCCAGGATTGCTTATGAGAAGTTTTAGGACTTGGAATTCTTTAGGGGTAAGCTCCACCTCTTCCTCCCTTATCCATAACTGAAAGCCAGCTGAATCCAGGGTGATCTCTCCACGTTTTATAGTATCCTCTCTCATATTTTCATTAGTAGATGTATAAAACTCCTGCCTTCTTAAGAGAGCTCTGACCCTCTCCAGAAGTTCTCTGCAACTGAAAGGCTTCGTTACATAATCATCAGCACCGATACGCAACCCTAAGACCTTATCTAATTCGTCTATCTTCGCTGTAAGCATTATTATGGGAACATTATTACCATCCCTTCTTAAGATCTGACAGACTTCAAAGCCATCAACTTCAGGTAGCATCACATCAAGAATGATGAGATCGGGATCTTCAAACTTAGCCTTTGCCAAAGCCTCTTCTCCATTAGAAGCTATAAGGACGTGAAAGCCCTCTTTATGGAGATTAAACCTTAAAAGTTCTACTATAGACTCTTCGTCATCTACTACAAGAATTTTCTTTGACAAAAGGTATCTCCTCCTTATCCTCCTCTTCTTTATATTATATCATATCTTAGAATCAAATAAATTCTTTGTGGTTTCACTTACTTTATCTTAGGACGTAAACAAGTACACGCTTTGCTTTTATATTTCTTGTTGATTAGTCCTGCAAAATGTGTTATATTAAGAAAAGATTAAATAGTAGTTCCCTAGGTCTTATAATATCAAAGTTAACTACTCTAATATATAATGAATTTGAAGGGGGGAAGAAATATGGGAAAAACTATACGGATTACCGTCTGGAACGAGAACCGCCACGAGAAGAAGAACCCAGAAGTTGCTAAGATTTATCCTAATGGCATGCACGGAGCTATAGCAGAATATCTGCGCACTCAATCAGATTTTCAGGTCCGTACAGCAACCCTTGATGAACCTGAACACGGGCTTACAGAGGAAGTACTATCCCAAACCGATGTGCTCATATGGTGGGGGCATAGTGCTCATAAGGAAGTCAGTGATGAAGTGGTAGATAGAGTACATAAGCGTGTTGTCCTTGATGGCATGGGACTTATAGTTTTACATTCAGGTCACTTTTCTAAAATCTTCAAAAAGCTTATGGGCACCACGTGTAATTTAAAGTGGCGCGTTATAGGTGAAGGTGAAAAGGAACGAATATGGGTAGTTGATCCGAGTCATCCTATAGCAGAAGGGTTAAATGATTATTTTGAGGTAGAGCATACTGAAATGTACGGTGAACACTTTGATATACCTCAGCCAGATAACCTAGTCTTTATTAGCTGGTTCGCTGGTGGCGAGGTCTTTCGAAGCGGATGTTGTTACCAGAGAGGCAGGGGAAAAATCTTTTATTTTCGCCCAGGCCATGAAACCTATCCAATCTTCTACCAACCAGAGGTGAGAAAAGTCATTGGAAATGCAATACGCTGGGCAGCACCTGTAGAAGGACCCAAGCCAAACTTTGGACGAGCAAAACCCTTAGAGAACCTCTAAAGAGACATTTTGCCACGGGTTTATACCCGTGGCTCTATTCTGTAACGATTACATGACTTAGGACATGTCTCTATTATCAAGTATTATAGGACAAGGGATTTACTATGGAATTCGAGAAATAAACAAGGAGGATTGTCGTGGAAATTAATGCAACAGAATTGATTTTTGGACTATTAGGAGGATTAGCCTTATTCATTTACGGCATGGGGCTTATGGGAGATTCCCTCCAAAAAGCTGCTGGAGATAGGCTAAAAGGGCTCCTAGAGTTCTTTACAAGCAACCCAATAACCGCCATTATAGTTGGTGCTGTAACTACAGCTATAATTCAGAGTAGCAGTGCCACTACTGTCATGGTCGTGGGATTCGTCAATGCAAGATTAATGACTTTAACTCAAGCTATAGGCGTTATAATGGGGGCAAATATCGGAACAACTATAACTGCACAGCTAATAGCCTTTAAGTTAGGTGATTATGCCTTTTTAATAGTAGCTATTGGCTTTGCTATTACATTCTTTTCTAGAAGAAAGAGCCATAAACATATTGGTAATGTGATACTAGGATTTGGAATTCTTTTTGTAGGCTTGAATACCATGTCACATGTACTCACACCTTTAGCTGATAGTCCTTTCTTCGTGCGACTCATCACTGGTTTGGGGCACAAACCCATCTTAGGAGTACTAGTAGGCACTATAATGACAATGGTTGTCCAAAGTAGTAGCGCTACCATTGGAGTCCTTCAAACTCTAGCTTCTCAACCTGTAGTTGTTGATGGAGTGATTCAAGCGCTTATTCCTTTTACAACAGCCCTTCCAATACTCTTTGGAAGCAATATAGGAACCACAATTACTGCTGTCTTAGCTAGCGTTGGGGCTAATATTACTGCTAGGAGAGCAGCATTTGCACACGTACTCTTTAATATCTTGGGTACCATTGTTTTCCTATTGATATTGCCTTTATTTGGGAAACTGGTTCTCTTGATGTCGCCTCATTCAACCAATACAGTAACAGAAGCAACTATAATTTCTAGGCAAATAGCTAATGCTCATACCCTTTTTAATATCCTTAATACCTTAATCTGGTTCCCCTTTATAGGATTCCTAGCTAAACTTGTGGTAAAGGTACTTCCAGGTGAAGATGTATTCATTGATAGAGGGGCTATATACTTGGATCGTCGTATGATAAAGAGTCCGGGTGTTGCCTTAGAACTAGCTATAAAGGAACTAGTGCGCATGTCAGAGGTAGCTGCTAAAATGGTAACTAAGTCACAGGATGCATTCATGCAGTACAAACGCCATCTCTTAGAAGAGGTTGAGGATTTAGAAGATATCGTTGATCATCTTCAAAAAGAGATCGTTACCTATCTGTCAAAAGTACTCTCACAAAGCGCTCTTAGCGAAGAACAATCCACTATTATGACAGGGTTAATGCACGTAACAGGAGATATCGAAAGAGTAGGAGACCATGCTCATAATATAGTTCAACTAGCTGAAATGAAATTCCAAGATGGGGTAGCATTCTCAGATGAAGCTCGAAATGAGTTGTCTAAGATGTTTGGTCTCATTGATAAAATCTTCTACGACGCTATGACTGCTTTACGAGATCACGACGTTAAACTAGCAAAGAAAGTTCTAGCCGAAGAAGAGGAAGTCGATACATGGCAGGAAAAACTAAGAACCGGTCACATGGAACGGTTAAACACAGGAAAATGTTCTCCGGAAGCAGGTATTATATACTTTGAGATAGTTAGCAATCTGGAAAGAATAGCTGACCATAGCAATAACATTGCAGAGGTTGTTATAGATGGATTGCGACGGGGTATTAGCAAATAAGGAATAAGTATCGCTTAACGCGATCAAGGGGTATGAGAAGCGGCAGTAACAGCCAGCTATCCCTCAAACCCCTTACAGAGGGGCTAAACCTCTCCTTCCATTACCAACCGCCTTACATCCCGTACTGAAAGGCCCGCCAAGCCCAAGGATTCAACTTTTCGTCCTTCTTTCCAATAATCCTTATTATGCAACAAAGAACCCATGTGAATCATACTTCGAATTATTGGGGTTTCAACTCCTAACATCTCACCTATAGAGGCAATAGGCACTAAACTTGTAGGAATATCTTCAGTGATATAACGATTATATATAGTAGCAGGCGCTTTAATGCCCCTATACCCTGAATTATTACTAATAGCTTCATAAAGGGAAAGACCTACGGCATTATAGGCAATATAGAGCCATTCTCTTGCAGTAATAGCCTGTATGCCAAGGGCAAAAGCCACCTCCACTCTCTCCTTATCTATAACCTCAAGGATCTTTGCCACTGATGGAGTTATACCATCAGTGTAGTATTCAAAATCACCATGAGTGGATTCAATCCTAGCAGCATTTAAAATAGTTATGCTAGGGTGAAAGACTGCCCCTATATTATCTAGACTGGTCTTTAAAACATTATCTCCAGGTATAAACTGAGGATAGGGAACCCTAAGTGAACTTAAGACTTCAGGAGTTCTATAGGCTGGAAATGCAGCTACAGGTATACTGTTCTTTACTCGAAATATGTGGACCTGTGCAGGATTGATAGCCCTAGAAGCATATATAAAGGTTTGTGTCTCAGAGATCACCACATCTGCTTTACAATTACAACCTTTAAGAATGGTAGAAAACTCAAGTGCTCCGCCAGTGCGACCCGGATTCAAGACTATAATCTGACCATCAGTCAAATAGGGAGCGATCTGCTGAGCAATAAATTTATGAGCAGTTGCAGGTACAGCTACTAGAATCAGCTTTACCCCATCTATAGCTTCACCTATATCTGAGGTAGCCATTGCCACTTCACCGAATCCGATAATAACCCCAGCGAGTTGTATTCCTCCTATCTTCCTTATAGGTTCTAACCTTTCATCAGTACGATTATAGAGTTTTACATAATACCCTATCATACCAAGGTATCCTGCCATAGCCTGGCCACCGTGTCCAGCTCCAAGAACTGCGATCTTCTCACCTTGTTCTATTACTCTCACTCCTTATATAATAAGCTCATTACAATTTTCCCTCGTCTTGTAATAATTATTCCTTCGATATAGAATAAGGAGGACGGATTCTGCGGAGCGTTGACACTAAATCACCCCTATGCTATTATATTCATGAAGGTAAAGATGAGGAGGCGTATTTTTTGGATCCTAAATTAATGTCAGAGAAACTATCAAGGTGGATTTACGATAAAGTAAAAGAAGCAAAAGGTGAAGGTTGTGTAATTGGTCTGAGTGGAGGAATTGATTCTGTAGTGGCATCTATCTTATGTAAGATGGCTTTCCCTGAGACTACCCTCGGTATAATAATGCCTTGTCATAGCCATCCTGGAGATGAAGAAGATGCTCTACTTGGTGCAGAAAAATTTCAGTTCCCGACTTTAACCATAGATTTGAAGGATATCTTTAACTCTTTTGTGGAGCTTCTGATAAGCGCTGATCCAAATGTAGAAGCAAAGGGGTTATCTACTGTAAATATGAAGCCTAGACTCCGTATGATAACCCTTTATCATTTTGCTGCCAAATATAATAGATTAGTAATAGGTACTGGGAATAAAAGCGAGATCACCATAGGGTACTTCACTAAATACGGGGATGGTGGTGTTGATCTCCTTCCATTAGGAAATCTAGTTAAACATCAAGTATACGAATTAGCTAGGTACCTAGATGTTCCTGATAAGCTCATCCAAAAGCCCCCAACAGCTGGCCTCTGGGAAGGACAGACTGATGAAAACGAGATGGGAATGGGCTATAATGACCTAGATCACTTTATCCTTACAGGAGAAGGACGACCAGAAATCGTAGATAAAATCACAAATATGAACGCACGAAGCGAACATAAGAGAAGACGTCCCCCTATACCAGAATTCTAACTATACAACTCCCAAGACCATCAACCATATTGAAATAGTAAATATCGATGCAATGGTGGATACTACAAGACCTGACGCAACTAGATCTGAATCTGAGTCCATACCGCTAGCCACTATATACGTAGAGACTGCCGGGGGCATTGCTAAAAGGACAAGCCCCATCTTTCTGGGGAAACCTGTAACTCCCATAAAATATAAAATGCCCATACCAAAGAGGACAAGGACTATAAGTTTTAAAGTGCCGATAAGGCCCGTGAGTTTTAGATCTCCTCGTAGCTTTGTAGTGTCCACTGATCCCCCTATTCCTAGAAGAGCAATGGGAAGGGCCATTTGAGTAAGGGGTTTCACCATCTTATCTACCATATATGGAATTTGAAAACCAATGGCACTCAAAGATAACCCTATAATTGAAGATATAACTAAAGGATTCTGTAAGGTAGAACGAAGTACTCCTTTGCCATTCTTAACTTTGTCATCAGCTCCGTTACAGAGAGCAACAGAGGCTATGACTAGAAAGAGCATATAAGGTACAAGGAAACTAACGACTACTGCTGTCTGGGCTAGAGCATCTTCTCCAAAGGCATTCACAATTATTGGGAAACCTACATAAGCTAGATTCCCTCTAAAGCTAGTCATCATCACCGCGCTCCGTCTCCTATTATCAAGGCCAAGAACTCCTCCTATGACATATGAAAAGAGGAACATGGCTCCTATAGCTAAATAAAGACCTATTATGAGTCGTAAGTGAAAGACCTCAGAAAAATCTGCAGTAGCAACATCATAAGCTATTAATAGCGGTAAAGCTATATAAAAAGTGACCTTATTCAAGGTCTTAATATCGCTCTCTGTTAGGAATTTCTTTTCTTTAAGTATAAAACCCAAGGCTATTATTGAAAAAACTGGCAAAACTATATTAAGAACCTCCATAAACATATGACCGCAGTAAGCGGTCTCTCCCCCCCAATATATTACTCTCTAGTATATTTCCTCCCCAGGAGATTAGCTGTGGAAATGGCATCCTCTCCAAATTTATCTTTGATCTTATCCATAGTATCTTCCAACTGCCTTCTCCTGCTATCCCTATTATCAAGAAGGGATATCTGCCTGGGTGCACTAGCTGAAATAAAATTAGATACATATACACCCACAAGCCTCACTCGACGGCCTCTGAGCCCCATCTCATCCAAAAGCTGTCGCACCACCTCATATATTTGGTTACCTAAATCTATCTGTACCTGTGAAGTTTTGCTGCGAGTATGGGTTTCAAACCCCTGATATCTTACTTTTACTGTAACAGTATAAGCAGCCTTCTCTGATTTCCTTAGACGACGTCCTACCTGTTGAGAGAGGTCTAAGAGAGATACATAAAGCTTTTCTATATCACCTATATCCTCTTCAAAAGTGACCTCCCTGCCTATGGACTTGGCCTCTGAGAAAGCCTGTACAGGTCTATTATCTATACCTCTTGCCAAATTATAAAGTTCTTGTCCCATGCTTCCAAAGATCTTCTCAAGATATTCAAGGGGGATGGCTCGCAATTGGCCTATGGTCTTTATTCCAATTCGGTTTAAGTAGGCTTCTGTCTTAACTCCAACTCCCCATATTCGAGAGACTGGAAGAGGAGCAAGAAGCTCCTCCACATCCTCTGATTTTATAATCACAAAACCATCAGGCTTCTCTAGATCAGATCCTAATTTCGCTAAGAATTTATTCCCCGCAATACCTATTGATGCGGTAAGACGCAATTCTTCCTTTATACATTCTTTAATCCTGCGGCCTATCTCCTCTGGTGTGCCAAAAAGCCTTTGACTTCCTGTTACATCTAAAAAAGCTTCATCTATGGAGAGAGGCTCCACGATTGGGGTAAAGTCATAAAATATTCGCTGAAGCTCCCAAGATATCTCTTTATATTTCTCCATATTCCCAGGTATAAAGATACCCTCCGGGCAACGCTTATAAGCCTCTCTTAAAGGCATGGCAGACCTTACCCCATACTTCCTAGCCTCATAAGAGGCAGTAGAGACCACACCCCGCTTCGTGGGATCTCCCCCGATTATAACGGGTTTGCCTGCATACTCTGGGTTATCCCTCTGCTCTACTGCAGCAAAGAATGCATCCATATCCACATGAATTATCTTGCGTTCCATGGAAGACACCCCTATAAGTTTCTCTACATCTCAAACGGTGCCGCCATGCCAAGTAGACTGAGACCATTGGCAAGCACCTGTCTAGTGGCTTCTACCAATGTAAGCCTTGCCTTCTTTAAATCTTCTTCATCAACTAGGACCCTATGAGCATTATAGAATTTATTAAAGGCGCGGGATAGATCTATAAGATACCTGGCAATTATAGATGGTTCGTATTCTTCAGCTGCAGCCTTTACCCTACTAGGGAAGTCTGCTAGGAGACGTACCACAGCTGCCTCTTCATCTTCCTTTAATAGAGAGAAGTCTATATCTTGAATCCCATCAAGGCTCTTCTGCCCCCTGCGGGATATACTACTAGCTCTGGCATGGGTGTACTGTACGTACGGTCCAGTTTCCCCATCAAAGTTAAGGACCTCCTCCCAATCAAATTTAACATCTTTGATCCTATTATTTCTAAGGTCGCCAAATATCACAGCTCCAATACCCACATCCCTAGCTACCTTCTCTTTATCAACCAAATCCGGGTTCTTCTCTTTGATTATCTCGCTAGTCATTTCTATAGCTTGAGTTAATACTTCTTCTAGGAAGATAACCTTGCCCTGTCGCGTGGACATTTTGCCTTCAGCAAAGCGTATAAGACCAAAAGGCACATGAACACATGATTTGCTCCATTTGTAGCCGAGAAGCTCTAGAACCTTAAAAAATTGTTTGAAATGAAGGGTCTGTTCCATACCAACTACATAAATAAGCTTATGGAAATTATATGTCTCTGCCCTATAGACTGCTGCTGTCAGATCTCTAGTAGCATAGAGTGTTGCGCCATCCTGCTTCTGAAGTAAACACGGTGGCATTTTATACTCTGAAAGGTCTACTATTAAGGCTCCCTCACTCTCCTCGACTAGACCAGCGTCTTCAAGTATCTTCAACATAGAATCCATTTTATCCTCATAAAAACTTTCACCTGCATAGGAGTCAAATTCAACTCCCATTAGATCGTAAATGCGCTTGAATTCCTTTAAATTAATCTCGGTGAAGAGTTTCCATAAACGTCTGGCTTCTTCATCCCCTTCTTCTAACTTCTTAAACCATGCTCTGCCCTCTGCTTCTAATGAAGGATCTTCTTCTGCTTCTTTATGGAATCTCACGTACAGATTGAATATAACCATAAGACTCTCTGATGGGGTGCCCTCTAGGTCTTCTGGTCTTCCCCACCTTTTATAGGCAGCTATAACCTTGCCGAATTGTGTTCCCCAATCACCTAGGTGATTTATGCGCACACATGAATACCCTAGGAAAGAATAGATCTTATAAATTGAGTTACCTATAACAGTCGAACGAAGGTGACCAACAGTAAAGGGTTTAGCAATATTCGGTGAAGAGAAGTCAAGAACTACATTCTTACCATTCCCTTCAGAGGAACCCCCATACCTTTGGCCTCCTGCGAAGACCTTTAAAAGCACCGTTTCATTAAATCTCGCCTGATTCACGAAGAAATTAATGTATCCCCCTGCGTTCTCTATATGAGCTATATATCCATCTGTATCTTTTAAACCCTGAGTGATCTCCTTTGCAATGAAATTTGGAGCCTTCCTAAACTTTTTAGCTAAACTAAAACATGGGAAGGCATAATCACCCATCTTAGGATCAGGAGGCACTTCAATTAAAGACTTAATCGTACCCGCATCATATTCACTTAAATGCTCTTTGAGCATTTGGACGATTCTATTCTTAAAGATTTCCATCTCGAAAAAACCTCGCTATCTTAGTTAATCCCTCTTCTATATTCACCTGAGGTGTCCACTTTAGACCCTCAATAGCCTTCGAATTATTCAATATACTCCTGGCGATATCACCCTTTCGTGGTTCACTATAAATGGGAGCTACTTCAAAGTCTAAAATCTCTTTAATGGTCATTAAAAGGTCATTAATAGATATTTCTTCATTACGACTTATATTAAATACACCGTGCCCTCTAGTTAAAGCAGATATATTGGCTCTTGCTATATCTTCTACATATATAAAATCCCTGGTCTGGTTACCATCGCCATAAATAACAGGGGCCCTTTCATTAAATAGCCTGTGTAGAAAGATAGCAACTACTCCTCCTTCTCCACAGGCATCTTGACGAGGACCATATACATTAGAATATCGCAAAATCGTATACTCAAGGCCATAATACTTGTGGTAAAACTTAAAGTACCCTTCTGCTGTGGCCTTACTCAAACCATAAGGTGACAAAGGCCGTAAAGGATGTTCCTCATCTATTGGAATGTAATCTGGTTCACCGTATACAGCTGCAGATGATGAAAAGACCACCTTACATACGTGATATCTTCTACAATTCTCTAAAAGATTAACTGTCCCTTGAATATTGGAGCGTAAATCCAATATAGGATCGTCAATTGATCTAGAGACGCTTATCTGTGCTGCTAGGTGTATAACACCCTCTGGTCTTTCTTTTTCAAAGATTTCCTTTAGAAGGTAATCTGCTACATCTATATTATAATACTTTACATCCCTGCTGAGATTCTGCATCTTCCCTGTGGAGAGATCATCTACCACTACTACCTTATGACCTGCGTCCAATGCTTTGTCAACTACATGAGAACCTATAAAACCTGCGCCGCCTGTTATTAAGACCTTCACTCCACTTCAACCCCTCTCAAAAAACAAATATAACTTCTCGTGTTATATTCGGCATGGAAGGTAAGGATTCCTGCTACAGACGACGCTGGGAATTATAAACTATGAAGATAGTGATTACGTCCCTATCTTCCAGGTAGAGAGGTATTCTCTCTGTTCTTCTGTTAATGAATCGATCTCAACGCCAATACTAGCTAGTTTCAACTGGGCTACCTCTTCATCAATGTGCCTAGGGACTATGTAAACCTTCTTTTCCAGGCTATGAGCATCTCTCTTTAACCAGGCTGCTACTAAAGCCTGATTTGCAAAGCTCATATCCATGACCATGGCAGGATGGCCCTCTGCAGCAGAGAGATTTACTAATCTACCATCTGCTATTAGGAAAAGACGACGTCCATTTGGGAGTTTGAATTCCTTTACGTTATCTCTCACCATTTGATTTGACTCTGCTATGTGCGAAAGGGCTTGAATGTCTATCTCTACATCAAAGTGTCCTGAATTGGCAAGAATGGCTCCATCCTTCATCTTAAAGAAGTGGTTAGAGTTTATTACTTTAGAGTCCCCAGTAACAGTTACAAAGATATCTCCTACTTCAGCAGCCTTGTCCATCTTCATCACCTGAAAACCATCCATAACTGCTTCTAGTGCTCTTAAAGGATCTACTTCTGTTACTATTACATTAGCACCCATACCTCTAGCCCTCATTGCCACACCCCTTCCACACCAGCCATAACCAGCAACGACAAAGGTACTCCCAGCTAGGAGAATATTAGTGGCCCTTAAGATACCATCAATAGTTGATTGACCTGTTCCATAACGATTATCGAACATATGCTTTGTATGAGCGTCATTAATAGCTACTATCGGATACTCTAGATAACCATCTGCTTCCATTGCCTTTAAACGGATAACACCAGTTGTTGTCTCTTCAGTACCACCCTTTATATTTGGTATTAGAGATCTCCTCTTAGAGTGCAGCGTATTTACAAGGTCTGCTCCGTCATCCATTGTTATATTGGGTTCTCTGTCTAAAACAATATTTATATGCTTGTAATAAGTCTCATTATCTTCACCGCGAATAGCATAAGTAGGTATCCCATACTCTAGGCTTAAAGCAGCAGCTACGTCGTTCTGAGTGCTCAAAGGGTTTGAAGCGCAAAGAGCAACCTCTGCTCCTCCTGCCTTTAATGTTCTCATTAGATTTGCCGTCTCAGTGGTCACATGGAGACAAGCCCCTATTCTTAATCCTTCTAAGGGTTTCTCTTCAAGCCAGTGCTCTCTTATAACTCTTAAGACTGGCATACCATTATCAGCCCACTCTATTCGCTGTATCCCTCTTTCAATTGAAGCTGATTTAAGGAAGTCCCCTTCCATATAAATTATCACCTACATCCTAGCCCTCTTAGGAGCATCAGCACAACTGCATTTATGCTCTTTAGGCATGTTTTTGATCATATCTATAAGGAGATCTTTTAGTTTGTGGTTATTCTTACTAAAGACCTCTATAACGAGTTCATGACTTACTGGTTTTATCTCAGGATTCCCCTCTAATCCAGCATCATAATCAGTTATTAAAGATATATTAGCATAACAGATACCTAATTCCCTAGCTAGAATGGCTTCAGGGTATTGAGTCATATTAATTACTTCCCATCCATGAGATGAGAATTCTCTACTCTCTGATCTAGTGGAGAAGCGGGGGCCCTGGATCACAACAACAGTACCTTGTTGATGAATGGAAATGCCTAACTTCTTCCCTGTATTTATCGCAAGCTCTCGTAATTGTGGGCAATATGGATCTGCCCCCTCTATATGTGTGGTTATTGGACCATCGTAGAATGTATCATTCCTACCCCATGTCCTATTAACGAACTGATCACAGATCACAAAGTCTCCTGGTTTTATATTAGGTTGAAGGCTTCCTGCCGCACATGGTCCAATTATCCTTGTAACGCCTAATTCTTTCATTGCATACAGATTAGCTCTATAAGGTATCATATGCGGTGGTAGTTGATGATCCCTTCCATGGCGAGGTAGAAAGGCTACCCTCTTATCACCTATATTAGCTATAGCTATTCTGTCGCTAGGTGCACCGTAAGGCGTTTCTACAACTGTATAATCTACATCATCTAAGAAAGAATAGAATCCTGATCCTCCAAATACCCCTATATCTGCTCTCTTTTCCATAAGATAAAACCCCCTTTAAATATTAGAATTTTCCCCAGAGTAAAAGGATGCCTAAAAGAATAAAAGCAGCCCCTGCTCCTATTTGAATATAATTCATAGGGATTATACGGCTTATAGCTGTCCCCGCAAGAACTCCTATAAAAGATGAGAGAACTAGCGCTAGAGCGGAACCAAAGAAGACTGGCCATATTGATTTCTTCTCAGCCGCTAAAAGCATGGTTGCAAGTTGTGTCTTATCCCCTAACTCAGCTAGAAAGACCAATCCAAAAGTCGTAAGAAATATCTTCCAAGCCACTTAGAGCCTAGGATCCCCTAGGCTGTCACCTACCCTTCCTCTTTAGCTTCTGTATCTTTCTGAAGATAGTCTACCCTTCATTTACCACTATATTCTCAAAGATCCAGCTATACAACGAGTTCATTATTCATTAAAGAACAGTATAGCATATATTACATACATTTACAAGAAATCAGGAATTCTTATCTATGATTAGATATGGATGACTCTGGATAAACTATTGAAAAGTAATTCATGCCGAATGGGGGATTTTTAAATCGCTTTTGTAACACCTCATAAATAAACTATTACCATGGGATCCTTTCAACAAGCGAGTTTGAAAGGAATTTTTTTATGATTTTATTGCAAAATACTATAGCATATTATCGCATACTATGATATAATAGGATCAGCCAGATGTATTTCATTAAGCATTACCGCGAGGGACCGCTTGTTTGACAGGTTATAAATAAGCTGCTCTCTTAGAATCCTTTCAACAACTGATGTTGAGAGGAAATTTTTTTGAATTTTCTTGCCAAAATGTATAGACAAAAATAGGTAAATATGATATAATA
Source organism: Firmicutes bacterium UBA5435 (assembly GCA_002426645.1). Classification (GTDB taxonomy): domain Bacteria; phylum Bacillota; class UBA5435; order UBA5435; family UBA5435; genus UBA5435. The sequence continues at coordinate 30,127 of DIRN01000070.1, forward strand.
AGATTATGTATGCCACAATCACTATGAAATAGAACGGGAGGATGTATTTCATGTCTTATCGATTGAGTAAACAAGACAACAAGAAAGGAACTTATCTGACTATCCAAAAAAAGTTCTGGGACAAAGAAAAGAAGATGCCTAGAAGCAAACATTACAAGTCCTTAGGTTATTTACATGAATTGCAGAAAGAATATCCCGACCCTATTGCTCATTTCAAAGAAATTGTCAATCAAATGAATGCTGACGAAAAGTCAAGCAATAGACTTATGCTGCCAATTGATATGAATGAAAAACTACCTGATGAATCACATACCCGATATAATATGGGTTACGCTGTGATTATGAAAATATATTACGAGTTGGAGTTGGAGCGGTTTTTTAACAATAAAGCCAGACACGAGACCTTTGAATATAACACTAACTCCATCATGAAACTGTTGATCATAACCAGAATACTGTATCCGTCATCTAAAAAGAGGTCTTATGAGTACAGGGACATGTTCTTTGAACGTTTCGACTTTGAACTGCATGATGTATACCGCGCTTTATCTCATTTCTCAAAGATAGGTTTGGAATGTCAACGGTTCATCAGTGATCAGATTAATACAAAATTCGGCAGAGACACCACGCTCATGTACTTTGATGTTACAAACTTCCACTTTGAGATTGATGAACCAGACGATATGCGCAAGCGCGGGAAAGAGAAAAACAACCGCCCTGATCCCATTGTGCAGATGGCTTTGGCCATGGATACAGATGGGATACCTCTGTACTACAAACTGTTTCCCGGCAATACCCATGATAGCAAAACCTTTATTCCCGTCTTCAAGGATGTATGTGTAAGATTTGCTCCTGGTAGGGTTATCGCTGTTGCGGATATGGGCTG
>DIRN01000035.1 GCA_002426645.1 Firmicutes bacterium UBA5435
ATTCAAATATAACAGAGGGAGGGATTAACTTTGAAGAAGAAATATTTGATTTCCTTGTTATTATTGGTATTACTTTTTATTCAGTCTATTTATACACCATGGTTTGTAAAATCAAGCGAGCTCCTTTTAAAGGAGAAAGGAGATGATTTTTCTAGCCTTTTCATAGCAGCAACTATAGGATCTTTTAGTGATATGACCATAGAAGAGGTTTTGCAGATTAAGGGTGATGATGATTGGGAGAGAGTTTCATGGCTCCTTACAAACGGTAGTTTAACAGCCGAAGATTTAATCGAGGATTATAGCAAAGAGAAACCAGAGATGGTTTTGACAAATAGCGATATAAACAGGCTCCGTAAAGAAGGTTATTTATATAAGGATATCTTGAAAGCAAGACAATTGAGCAATAAATACGGTGAAACAATTCAATTTATTCTGTGGATAAAGGATAAAGAAGGCGGTTTGAATGAAGCAGAAAAGGTGCTTCGCCAGAGGTCAAGTATTAAGAAAGAAGGGGCCATAAAAGATCAATTCGTGAGACTTTTAGATGAGTATTTTGGGCTATCCACCGAACGCAAGAATACCCTGTGTAAAGTAAATTCGCCGAAAGAAGTAGTCCAGGCCCTCTATATAGCAGAGACATACGGTACATCTGCTGAAGAGATCCTCTCTACGAGGAATAACAAGAAGTGGGTTGAGATTATAGAAGATCTTTCTAAGTAACTATAATATTTGGAGGGAATTAAGATGAATAAAAGAATAACCCGGCGATTACTCTTTGGAATAATACCCTTCCTTGTACTCTTATTCTTTACAAGCGTTGTATGTGTTGGCGAGATAGATGATGAGATACTTAAGCACCTAAATAGTTATTCCATACCCTCTTCAGTCTACAATTCTGATAGGGTATCACCCACAGCTCAGTACTACAAAGGCTTAAATGAGTATATCTCCCCAGAGAGCGGAGCTTTGATCTTAACTCAAACGGACTTTATACTTCCAGGTAGAAATGGGTTAGATCTGAATATTAGTCGAATATATATGAGCAATGCTGCTTTGGTTTATAAGATGATGGGCGATTATGATCTATGTGAAATACATTCAGATATAGAGCTTCCTGATGATCTGTGTTGTGAGGAACACGATATGTACTATGATTGCAAAGAACCAGACGAATCTGTTCCATATTATTACTACTACCATTACTATTTATACAATTATACAAATTCAGATACTTATCTAGATAGTCGACATGGCTTAGGAGTAGGTTGGTCGTTTGCTTTCCCTTCTATTGAAGAGCGCGACTCTGAGAAATATGTACACATGGGAAACGGAACTGTATATAGGGTAAACGATAACCAACGGGATTTTCCAGCATCAGTAGATTATTCAGGACTTGATGAGTATTACCCCTTAGATTGGACCTTTAAATCAAATACTAGTGAGAGGGTCACCTATTCTGATGGTTCAGTCCACACCTCTTCCCATGTTCTTACACGTAAAGATGGATTAAAGTACTATTTTGAAGCTCGTGGGAACCTACTCCTCATTAAAGATAGCTTTGGTAATCGTATTGAATTCGAAACTCGTAATAATAGGATAACCAGGATCCGTGATAGTGTAGGTAGGATTATACAATTTACTTATACACCTACACAAGTCAAGGTAACATGGGAAGATAGACAAATAGTATATAATCTTTCTCAAATAGGACGTACGGGAAAGTACAGCCTTAATTCAGTAGCAGACACCGAAGGCAGGATTACTCAGTACACATATACCCCCTATGATTCTACAGCCATAGATTTTGATGTATGGGAGTATGGAGACGAGATAGATACAAATTATTTTTTAAACTTAGTAGAAGTTACTTATCCAACAGGAGCCTCCTCCCATTATACATACCTTAAAAGCGAGAAAAGTATTGGTGATGGCTACATGGAATATTATAAAGTTCAGACAAAGTATGATATGGATAGCATAGGAAACGAGCTTCGTAGAGCTACCTTTTCGTATAATAATGAACCTGATGGATATCCAAATTATAGAGAAGATACACTTCCAGATGATTACACCTATACTAGTACTATAACCTACCAAGATGGTCTGGCTGAGAAGTATACCTTCAATAAAGACCACCTATGTATAGAATTAGAGACATATGACCCATCTAACCCCTCTTCATATAAGGTAATTAATAAAAAGGAGTACAATGCCTTTGAAATACTCAATAAAGAGCAGGTCATACGTTATGATTCCCAAGGAGAAGCTCATAGTTTCCAAGCAATTTATAACTATGATATGTATAAAGATCTAAGAAGCATAACTGATAGCCTAGGTAGGTTAAGTTATACTGAGTATGAAAGAGGTTTTCATCAACCGGTACTATCTCTTCAGCTAAAAGATGATGACGTGTATCAAGGTATGGAGTTCGCACGACATAGCGCAACAGGACGTATAGATGAGCTTCGTAAGATGGAGAAGGAGAATACCCAGATCTTAGTGACAAAGAACGAACCTGAAGGTTCAGTACTAATGGTTACTTCAGGCAAAAATACATGCTGGTTTACTCCATTGAAGACTCATCGTGTAACCTTTTCAGTGAGTTGGTATGCAGCAAGTGGCGCTCAGGGCTGTTTCTATTCCGTACATTATAGAAGGACAGGTGAAACTGAGTGGACTCTTCATGCAGATAGGAAACATTCAGGAGCCCTCTTTCACCATAATACTGGTGTTGATAACTTCACTATAAATTTAAGTTCAGTACCTGATTCATATGAGATTCGCGTTTATTTCTATAATAGCGGATGGCGTAATGATAGTGATATTACGGTACATAGTAGAAGTCTTCAGACTGAAGAGTTTATAAATACCACCACACCTATAATTACAAATTATCTTTACGATCCTACTTACCCAGGTAATATGATACTAGAGAAGACCACTCTTACAGATGGAACATATCATGAGACGGATTATCAGTACGATGCATCATACCATGCATACCTAAGTAAAAAGTGGTGGCAGGTTCATGATGTGGATGGATTAAATGAAGTTGTAGAAGAGCGTTATGAATACGACTCTGCTGGACGGCCTATAGTAGCTATAGACCCTGAAGGCAGGAGAACGGAATTTGAATATGATAAGGTAGGTAGGATCATTTGGGAGACCTACCCTAGTACTTATGATGAGATCCTTGGTAAAGAGGTCTATCTTCGTAGACGCTTTACCTATAGTAATACACCTGAAAAGACGATAGTAGAAGAAATGCCATATTCCTCTGATGGTGTAGGAGGTTACATCTTAGAAGGAGTAGATTATCCTAGAAAGATGGTACATACCTACGACGGTTTTGGTAGGATAATAAAATTGGAGGCAGATATAGGCAAGGTCCCTGAGGTCTCTACAGCTATCTTAGAAGAACGTACTTATAATCTAAGAGGGAACCTAACCACAAGCGAGATCTATCAGGGTATAGGTGGTTCTGTAAGTATTACAAGTTACGAATATGATAAGGCAGGACGCTTAAAGAAGTTAATACACCCTGATAATACCGTGGAAGATCTGTCTTTTACAGAGGTAGTCTATGATGGTGCACTTCCTTCATATAAAATATATGATGCAGAGGGTAACCCTAAAGAATATATATATGACCTTGCAGGAAGACTTACTGGTATAAAAGAGTATCCGCAAGGATCTGAAGGGATAGGCTATAGCACCGATTACCTTTACGATAAGATGGATAATTTGATTGAAGAGACTAAAACAGATGGTTCTCTTACAAGAAATACGAGATACGAATATGATTTCCTAGGAAGGCCTATAAAAGAGATAAAAGGGTCAGATACAGAGGATATGGCATGGACTGCATATACCTATGATAATCTAGGTAATAAGGTATCTGAAGAGAGATGGAACACCCTACAGAATCAGTTGACCACCTTCGAATATGATGAACTGAACAGGCTAATAAAAACCATAGATCCCCTAGGTCATATTTGGCAAAATTACTATGATAAAGCGGGTAACCTCATTCTCACCCTTGACCCTGAAGGTAATGGCATACAGTATCTGTATGATGCTATGAATAGGAAGATAGAAGAACGAGGGGTAAGGGTTCTCACAGGTGGTTGTGAGATAGCCGAATCCTTAGTTCTTTCGAAGTATTCTTATGACT